>JBBKWD010000047.1:0-4988 GCA_037968775.1 Bdellovibrio sp. | reverse complement strand
CAGCCTGGCCTTCGGCGGAGGCCCACTCTGAGTGAACTATCGTTTGCCGTGGCTCCCCTCCAATAAAATGCCCAAGCTCGTGACATAAGACCGCGGCTAAAACTAGGGGCGAAGCCCCTGGGGCTCGAGCAAGACCTCCGAGTAAAGAAATCTCTGCCGCATGATCCTTCAACGAGGCATGGGCCCCAAAGTAAGGACTTTCCCAGTCGTGGATGAGTCGCAAGGAGAGGCCGCTTTCTTTTAAGACCCTTTGGTAAAAGTATGAAAGAAAGCGCCCTAAGCCGACATGATAGTCTGAAACGGTGACTTTTGAAATTCCCTCTGAATCCGGTGGAAGATGAAAATAGCTTCCCTGCAAAAAAGCAGAAGAGGTAAAATCCGAGGTGATGACAGCTGGGCTCTGCCCCCCTGTGATCACATTTAGAATCACAAGCACAAAGAGAAGCAACGACGATTTTTTGGAAGTTTCCATAAGAACAGCAATCTATCATATTTCGCCGCTAATCCTCTACTGTAATGATTTTAAAAGACTTGCCATAAATTATCCAGAGGGGAGCCGAAGCTGGCTCAGTTCGTCCTCCCGGCTGGACATCAGAGAGTCGAGGGACTCAATAGGATTTGTCGCTAAAAGTAAAGGCTAAAGACTCCCGATTTAAACCTCCGTACTTTGCACCTGCACGGCCAATACCCGTCCTAAAACGCGAACTGCTCACAAGATGTCCTTGATCTTAGCAAAACCAACCGCAGCCCCTACCCCCCATCGTCAACCCAACGACTTTGACCTTTCTAAAAACTACTGACTAGCCAAAACACAAAGTTCGATGGATGAAATAATGTCTATTCTCATTTTGAGAAAACAGGCCGCACCTCTAGTTTTGTCGCAAAATGCCGATCTATTAGATATAAAAATCAAGGGGGATTGTGTGAAGTCTTATGCAACGAGGGCGCTACTTCTTATTATGGGTGTCTTCATCTTAATAACAAGCTATCAAAACTGTTCTCCCGTGGCTTTTAAAGCTGAGGAGCTTACAAACTCCGTAGCTTCTGATGGCGATAGCATAAGCATGAGTTCTAGTGATTTAGGTATCCCCGCTCCGCACGAAAATGAAGCAAAAAATGATATTTTACTATCCTCCAATGTCAATCAACCGGCAGTCTGCAGTGAGGAGAATTCCTTTACCTTCACCTTAAGGTTTGAAGATGGTATCGACTATCTTTGTTTTGATAACACTCGACAAGCACAACCCCGCACGGGTGAAATCTGTGCTGGCGGACCAAAGATCAAAGGCTTTAATATTCCTGGACGAAAAGTGTCCTGTGATCTAGCGACCGTCTGCGGAGTTAGCCCCACATTAGAAACATCGGTACCTGAAAACAGCGTGGGCTTTACAGCAGTGAAATACACCTATCGTAATCTTCCGTTAGGCTGTGAAGGGCAAATTCATATTTCCAAGATTCAAAAGGGCAAAGAGACACAAGCTCCGAAAGAAAAAGAATTAAAAGTCATCCGTGTTTCTATGAACTCCGGCAGCTGTCGTATTTGTCAACAGACTCAATTGTTCACTTGCGGCGTCTGTGAGTCGGCTACTCCTACTCCTACTCCTACTCCTACTCCTACTCCTACTCTGAATGACTGCAAAGATTCCGTTTTCGGTTCAATTAAACATGGTCAAAGTGTTTTTGCCTATCGTGACGCCGCTGTCCCATTCGGAAGCATCTGCCAAGGGGAAACACGCTCTTGTCGCGATGGAGTCCTTTCTGGAAGTTACTCGGTAAATTTATGTTCAGTTGCTCCGGCTAAGGCTTGTTCTTTAGGTGAATTTCCAAATATCGCTCATGGCGCTAGCATAACGGCCTATAAAGATGCCAGCGTCGAGTTTGGGAAAACATGCTCTTCAGAGTCTCGCGTCTGCATCAATGGTGCACTTTCTGGTTCTTACAATCAAACGAAGTGTGTTGTGGCTCCTGCCGCTTCGTGTACAGTCAATGGACTGGGAACGATTGCTCACGGTCAAAATATCACGGCCTATGCAAGTCCTTCAGTAGCCTTTGGTCAAGCTTGCCAAAATCAAGTACGTACCTGTAACAACGGAGTCCTCTCTGGTTCCTTTGCCAATAAAATCTGCGCCCCCTTGAGTCCAAAATCGTGCTCTTTGAATGGCTTTGGCGTTATTCCGCATGGACAAAGCATTACTGCATACGACATCCCCATTGCTACCGGTGGTGCAGTTTGCAAACCCGAAACACGAACCTGCAACAATGGTATTCTATCCGGATCGCAATCTGTCGTCAGTTGCTCACAGAGCTACTATAAAACTACAAATACCACCTACTCAATTGCCGGTGGCAGCACGACAAAAAGTTTAGGTAACCACTTACGCTGCAACCTTGTCAGCTTCTATTATGACGGAGATGGCCCTGGGGATTGCATTGTCTCTGGCACTGCAAATGGAGCATGGTCACTTCTTATGCGTGACGAAGGAACCAAGCACGCGCAGGTTTGTAATATCACTTGCACTGACGAAGTCGCTGCAAGCAGCGGTGGAAATCCCGTGCAAGGAGCCACATGTACTTCCAATAGCAAACCGGGAATAGTCGTAAATTCTTGCTGTGCTACCGGGACACGTCACGAAGTTCTCTTTAAGACAACCACCGGAAAAAATGGCACCACTGTTCGAGTTGGACTCATTAACGATGTCGCTTGTACGCCATACTAAGAAAGTCCTCATCCCATTTCGACGGCCAAAAAGTAAAACCCCGTAGTATCGAGAATATTACGGGGCCAATTAGTCTATGCGCTGAAGCGTCCGAAGGTCTTTTGGCGACGGAAGTGCTCATCCCGGTCCATCAACAAATAGTGACTCTTCCTTCGAGGGCGCTAGAAGTCGTTTAACTATGACAATAAAGACGCCTGTGAGCACTAGATTAAGAGCCAAAGACAGAAAAGCTATTGTTATAAAAGGACCAGTGATTCCGTAAGCCAGAGACAAAGTTAAGACTCCTGCCCCCACTTCCCCTCTTGGAAACAAGGATACGGAAACTGCTAAACGTTCCCTCAAGGTGGCCTCTTTCCGGTAGCAGAAGGCCGCGAACATCTTTCCAATATTTGAAAGAACCGTCACCGCAACGACATGAAGTACGACCTCCTCAAGACTCATATTAATTTTAATAACGGCACTTTCTCCAAAGGCTGGAGGCATTGAAGCCCCTACCAGAAGCATAAATGCACAGGAGACCGTTAAACCAGCCCGCTCTTCAGGCCCCATTCCCGGCATATCTTCTCCAGGGGTAGATGCTTTTTCGTGGGGACGAGGTTTCAACGCACAACCCAACAAAAAGGCGGGCAGCAGAACCTCTATATGAGACCCTATCAGGGTTGCCGGATCTTTCGTGTAAAAGTAAACGACTTCACTTAATCCAGTTATCAAAATCGAATACAAGAGAACCCAAGGCCACCCAGCGGGCAAGTCTATCTTTCGATAGTAACGCAGACCTGTGATGATCAGTGCTGCGACTACAGCGAGGTCCACGCCAAGCTGCCAGACAAATCCAACCATAAAAATTTTTAGAGGAATCATGAATAAAACGGTGTCGAGATCATCAAATATCGCTAAGATTCGGGTTTTTCGAAACGCCCAGGTTCCCGCAAGTCCAGCAGCCGCCAGCATTGAGAACAGGACACCCGCAGAGGTCGGCGCAGCAAAACGTGCCGCCAGCATGGCCTCGATCCACGCGGTTCTTTCAATTGAACTCGTGTCTGGCAATAAAAACGCCAGAAAATAAACGGTGCAAAAAATCCATGGAAACGCAGCTGCTGTCGCCGCAACACCGTAGTCCACTGCATATTGTTTCTTTCTGTTGGGGTCTACGTTGAACTCACGACCAACCTCGATCATAATATAGGCTAACAAAGACATAGTAATAAACAGCCGGAACGAGATTAACCACGATGGTAAATCGAACACAAACGGCAAAAGTTGCGAGGCCGTCAGCCCCAACAACAAAAGTGAAGTGAGTAAGATGACTCTTTTCATTTACACCAACCACAGCAGTTAATTTCCTAATAAGCTCACTTCTCATTCTATCATGACCCAGTTTCAGAGTTAGGAAGTAAAAGGATGACTTTTTACGCATGTAAAACAACATTCGTGCTCAGTGTGAAAGATGATTTCTTTTCGATGGTATATAATGAGGGCATTGGGAGCATCTATGAAAAAATGGGCTGTCCTTTCGGCATTACTCCTGTTCGGGTTCGACTCTTTTAGTGGTCCGTTCATCGCGAACTTTGACAGACAAGGAGTTGTTGGTGTTACAGAAATACCTTCTGGACTTCTCTTTGATATAAGTCTGCTTGCCGAGCCCCGACAAAAGTATGTGATAAAGCTTCTTCCTCACTGTAAAGTTTTTAGTCCCTACTGGGCACGGTATCGACAGTCTTTTGAAGTTCATGTTGTTTCTGACAAAGACGGAAGGATCTTAAGCTCAACCATTTTTCCAGGAATGTATGAAAGGGACCTCAGGTCACGAAATCTCAATTCAATTGCATTCTATAAACTAGAGGGATCGAATTGGAGAATAACGAAATGCATCGCCCTTGAAGATAGGTAAGGGCGCCAGTCTGGCTTCAACTTTCGCTAAAATCTGATAGGCTGAAAAAACTTTCCCCCATCCCCCTCCTCCAAGAATGAAAAAACCAAAAAAGTCCTTAGCTCCCTGCACGAAGCTGTGTTACTTTTCGTAAAACGCACTTTTAACTCAGGAGACACGAGTGATGAAGGGCCTAAAGATCTTTACTGCCAACGCCAACCCTGCCTTAGCGAAAAAAGTATCTGAAGCAGCGGGAGTAGAATTAGGATTTTGCGAAGTCAGCAAATTTGCCGACGGTGAGATCCAAGTCGAAATTCATGAAAGTGTTCGCGGCCAGCATGTCTTTGTCGTACAAAGCACCTGCCCCCCAGTGAACCAAAACTATATGGAATTATTTATAA
>JBBKWD010000046.1:0-5468 GCA_037968775.1 Bdellovibrio sp. | reverse complement strand
TGAACTCAGAAATAAACTTGAACAAAAAGACGTTGACTCAGTCGAGTCCGCAGAGGAAGTTGCATAGAAATACAAACCGCTGCTCAACCAATTTCAACTAAACGAGGGGCAAGCCCTTGAAAAATACCGATCACATATGATGAGCTTATCACGCTAATAAGGCCCCCATCTGGCGAGGGCTTGGAATTTATGTGCTTACAAATAGGCTTTTGTCCTTCTTATACCTTTTGCCACAAACTCCCGAGCATAATGGTGCTGCAGAAATAGAATTGCGTGAGATTAAGTGTGGGTCAAATCTAGGTAAGGGTAGATGGCTCGGTGGTGTTGATGAGGCCAACGATGAGTTTGTTAAGACCATAAAAAGGCTCAATGAAAGTAGATTAAGGGCGAGTTTAAACTACGATACAGCTTCTGATGTGGATCAGAAACTTACCTGGGTTTACCCTCAGGATACTCGTGATCGGCTCTATGCTGAGTGCAGTGATGAAATTAAGTGCGTGGGCAAGAGCGGGCTTGGTAAGCGCAGAGACTATTTCGGCAATTCACTTTCCAAAGGTTTTTTTATAAATTCATGAACCGTTGGAGTTGAAACTTCACCGAATGAATTTTTACTGTACAAAGTTAAGCGATAGCGACCGGGCTTTAGATCTTGTTTCCAGTTGTAGCTATTTCCCGAAATCAATTGGCGCTCAACCAGATTCCACTCCGTGCCAAGAAACTTTTGCATCTCTAAAGAGACCTCAACCTGAGTGCCCTCGATCGGAACGAAATCCAAACTGTGCTTTTCGTTCTTAAAAACAATTTTTTGCGGAGCGGGTACGGGGATTTTCTGAATCATAATTTTTTCAGGCAAGGCCACACTTTCGGATTCAAGGCCATCGGCCGTTTTCGCGCGAATGTGAATAGAATAGTATCCGGGGCGCAGCTTTAGCAGCGCCTCGGGCTTGGCCACCTTAACGGAGTGGACCACTGTGCCCTTTTCATCCTGAACATCCACGATATACTCTGCGGCGCCGTCAGCGGCGGTCCAAGCAAGTGGGATGTTAGAAAGGTAAGAGCTCGGAGAAACTTTATTTTCAATAGGAGGGAGCTTTGAGATTTTGACCGCAGGTGGAGTGATATCAAAACTTTTCCAGGTCGACCATTCACTTTCTGCTTCATATCGATTCAGACCGCCAACTTTGCCACGAATTTCGTACCGGCCCGGAGTCATCTCTGTTTTGAATACCGAGGACGAAGACTGCAAGCTTTTAAGGAGTTTGTTTTTGTTGCGAATTTCTACTGAATAGGAACTCGCGCCCTCCACTTCTTCCCACTCGAACTCAACATTGGAGGCCTGGCAGAGAAGGGGAAATAGAGTAAAAACAATCAGCAGACCTGTTTTCAAGGCTGCAGACTCTTTTCTGTATCGGTGATGAGTTCGACTTGCAAAGAGTTCCTAGCAATTTCAAGTGCGACAACATGAGCTTTCTGGGGCGGTAAGGCCGGACCGCTTTTGCTGCCCAGCCAATCAAGAGAGCTCTGAAAGTTTTCCGGGGCACGAGGGCCGTATGCCAAAATCTCTCGAATAAGATTCAGTCTATCTTTGACCGGCAACTGCACACTGCGACGACCCGTGAGGTAAGAGTTTAAAGTTTGGAAGCTTGGAAAAATTCCCAATGGAAACTTATCTTCGTGTTTCAAAAGGGACAAGGTCCATTCGGCACAAAGGCGCACAGGCACTTCTTCTGATTTTGTATTGTCGCAAAAATTTAGGAAGGCTTGAAAGTCCGTTCGAACCTTCATCCAATCCTTGGGAAGAGCTGCGGAAAGTTGCAGAGAAGCCTTATAGGCGGTCTCGAAATCCATATCGAATTTGTTTTCCAAGAACAGTCCCTTAAAGAGCGCAACAAAGTTATCTGTTTTTTGATCCGTCATTTGTGCAAAGTCCACGGCAAGTTCATAACATTTGCGGATGCTGACGCCGGACTTTACCAAGAGCTCAAAGACGCGTTGAAATCTTTTGTCGGCCCCGTTGCAACCTTTGTTGATATCTAAGGCCGCCTTCAATAACTGAGACTCATTGAAGGGGAGTTCTTTGTTTTTTTTCAAATAGGAATAGCTGTTTTTAAAGACCTCAGAGCTGGCGCATCCAGTGGGAGCCAAATCCTGAGGATAGGGGGATTTGGTCTCCGCGTGGACTACAGACAAACCAATAAAAAGAAGAAATCCTGAAAGTAATTTCACTTAAAAGTTCCAGGTCCAATTCATCATGGGTTCTAGTTTGTTTCCGAAACCGACTCCGACGAGCGGAGTATAGATTTTCTTTTTGTATTCTAGATGTTTTTCGTAAGTGGTGCGGTAAACATTGGGAAAGAGCCAAGGTAAAAAAGAAGTGGTGGCCGCCAGAAGTCCGTAAACGCGATTTTCATCTCTCGAGTTGGAAGTGATGTACATGCTGGTTGCAAAGTTTGTGACGACACTCAGCGTTTCAAGTGTGCTCGTTGTATTCGAAGCATACTCGAGAGCTTCCTCTGCAAGACGCTCGCGGGCTAGGTCAGAGCGTTTGTCCTTATTTTGAATACGCTTAACTTCTGATAGACGTGCGCCTGACCATTTTTTAAAGCCCATAATTGTTCCCAAGGTCACCCATCCGGCACCGACTGCTATTCCCGCTGTGGCGGCCATATCGCTGTCTTCTTTTTCTTTTTCAGTTGGGTTGTCTTGGCGGTAAGTACCTTTGTGTTTTATGCCTGCAAACAGAGTCATCGCACCGGAAGTAATCATTGTCCATTCCAGTAACAGAGTGTTTTTCTCTTCCATCTCCGCAAGTTGAGCCAACCTCTCTGTGGCGCGTGGGGAAACTTGTAACTCTGGATAATCCAGGTTCGAGAAAAGATTCTCTTGAGCAAGGGTGGTAGAGGAAAGGATACTGATGAATAGAACTAAGGATAATAAATTTCGCATTTATATATCCTATGTTTAACAGCAAAAAAATGGCAGGGGGCCGAAGTAGTTTTAGACTCGACTTTAGCAGGAATTCGATTCGAATAGAGGTATCAATAGGGGGAGTGCCTTGCAGAGGCTTATTTTTAGTAAAAATACTCGTCTTAAGTAGTTATATAATGTGTTGTTTAGGATGTCGCCTAAGTGTTTTTTAAGATGCAGCAGAGCCAGAATGAAAGAAGCTGCTTACGCAGCTGGATTTTAGCGCTGCTCTAAGCAGCGGCTCGACGATAAAAAAGTTCTCTCTGCAAATCAGAAATTGAGTTGTTGATATTTTCTTCGCTTGAATGCGCCATGTGATGGAACTCCACGCCGAGAACCAATTGGTGGTCGCCTCGTTCACGGATGTTTTTGACGACTCCTTGAACTTTGATGGTCTTGTGGCCTTCCAGAGTGATTTCTGCTTCAAAAATATCTTCTAAATGAATGTCGGTAACGTCATGGCCCACTTCGACGGCACAACCTTGGGAACTCAGATCAATCAAACGGCAGGAAAATTCACAAGCAGTTCTATTGAGCGAGGTCATATTTAAGTGAGCGGTATAGTCCTCTGGTACCAAATAACGAAAGGTTCTGCGTTTTTGCAGATGAAAAAGTGACATCACCGGCAGAATCATGAAGCCACCGATAAGCTCCGGTCGCGTTTCAAAAAGATATTTTTCAGAATCAATCCAAAACACCGCTGTATAAGTTTCGTCGGGATTGAGGTTCAATCCCTCCTCTGTAGGAGGCGTGCATTTTAAATAGAATCGTGAATCCACGCTCAGCGCTTTCAATGGTAAACTGCGGTCAAATTTATCTTTGAGGTAAAGTGTTCCTTTGTCTCCCAATAGAGATCCAAAGAGTCGTTGTCTCTCACTGATGGTATGAACGCTTTTAAAAATTGTCAATTCTTCTGCCATAAGCTATGCCGCCGATACTATTTTGTGGCCACACTCGTGGCAAAATTTAACACCTGCTTGAAGATCTACAGAGCAAGCGGGGCAGGTTGCACCGCCCACGACTTTTTTCTTCGGCTTTTCTTCTTTTTCATTTAAGTCGACAAAGCCTTTTTCATTCCACTTTTCGATTTCACGCAACATTTTCCAACTTTGCAAAACCGAACGGAACTCTTTGACCTCAAATTGCAAAGTCACGCCGTCAGAGGCATTCTTTCTTTTCATGAAGACACCCTTGGCCTCAAGACGGGAAAAATGGTCATTATTTAAATTAATTCCGAGCTCCTCTTTACAGTGCTCCACAAACTTATTGAATTCGACACCGACGATTCCGAAACGGTCGGGTTCTTTACCTTCTGCAAGTTTAAGGAGGCCTCCCAGCATGTGCTGACAGAGTTCGTCCACCTTAAGAAGGTCGGAGCGGCCGCCTTTAAAATAGTAGTATTGATAGAACTCAAAAAAACTTTCGACTAAATCTAAATCCATGAAATGAACTTTGTGGATTTCATCTGGACCATCGGGATTATCGATGGCTTTGCCCATTTCATAAAAGGCCAGCTTCAGCTTCACCAAAATATTGGTGGCTTGCTCCATACGCTTCGGGGATTCACCCATCACACGTTGAGCATACTGTCTCATCATACTCCAGTCGACAATCACGCGCCCTGGAGTCGACCGGTCTCCTTTGTGGTTGGCCGTATGAAAGATACTGCCGAAACATTTTGCGACTTGATCTTCAGGGCAAGGGGACGAGTCTTTTTCAATTTTGGACGAGCGCACATCATTGAAGGCCAAGCGCAGACGGTCGGCGAGCGACTTAATCAAAACTTTTAAGATCTGAGGTGCCTGCTCGTACTGACCTTTGAGTGTCTCTATCGGAATCTCTAAAACTTTTGTTTCAGCAGTGGCGACAGCAGATGTGGGGTGAGTCGCTTGCCCCAGGATGATTTGATCCCCGAGAAAGTGGGACGAGCCAATTTGAAAAAGGTCGATGGTTTTTTTACCGCGAATCAGACACTGACTCACGCCACCGGATTGAATCAAATAAACCGAAGAAATTTTTTCTCCATCTTTATAGATGACTTCGCCCTTTTTGAAAGTCTTTACGGACATAGCTACTCCCTCTTAAAACATCACAAGTTTTTATCGGATCGTCCTAGTCCCCTCTTAAGGCTAGGATTCGGGGGCGGGAATAAACGAAAGGTACCAGGTTCTTTTCAGTTCGTAGGTACCTGGTTCTTTTGGGGCTTTTGGTTCTGAAAAGAACCAGGTACCTTTCAGGACTAAGATCGGGTATATTGGGGGGATGGATCACTTTTTTTCTTCGGCATCGCCGGAACATCAGAAGCGCGAAAAAGCCAAGGCTCGAGAGTTGCGGCAAGGTCAGTGGTGGAAACAAGAGCTTGGTAAGGGGATTTGTTATCATTGTCAGATCAAGTTTAAGGCAGTCGACCTAACGATGGATCATTTGATTCCGATTGCTCGCGGAGGAAAATCCAATAAGAACAATTGCGTACCCTCTTGCAAGGACTGCAACAGTAAAAA
>JBBKWD010000045.1:0-7121 GCA_037968775.1 Bdellovibrio sp. | reverse complement strand
CAGTAGTGCGTAGATTTCTCGCGTCATGAACCTATCGCTGCGAGAGACGCCTAACCCTTCCATCGAACGGACACACAACGGCGGGGCGCAATGTCTCGCTCCGTCAAGAGCGGTGCCGCTGCTGTGTGCCGCTCATGTCAAACGTTGAGTGACTGCTTTTCTCTATGGGCAGTGACTGCTCCTGGCCGATTCCTGAAGTCTAGCCTTGTAGCTGGCGAGCCGCTACCCATCAAGATGGAATCGCCAGCCGCTTACGAAGACGCCAAGGCTGACTAATTCGTTGGTATGCGTCCGGTCATCCCACCTTGACGGGTGACAGCTCGCGCGCGCAGAAGCTAGACTTCAGGAATCGGCCGGGAGCGGTCGCAGCTAACGGCAGGCTACCAGACCCGGTTTGGCGGTATTCGGTACCTTTTCGCCAGCCCGGGCCATGCGTCCTGCCGTCGTCGCCCGCTTAGGGCGAACTTTAGGCGGCACTAAGCCCACCCTTCTGCCCACCGAGGATCTCGCCAGTGGCCACAACTACAGATCTAGCTGACGTCATCGATAAATCTGCACTGATCGAGAACATCCTCTGTCAGGTAATCGAGACGTTCTGCGCGCCGCGCAAGGATCGCTTCGGGTTCTTCTGGAGCGTCATTTTGGACAGCTCGATCATGCCCATGGGCGCGAAGGCGAAGGTCGCGATGGCAATCGCGCAAGAAGTCAAATTCAAACTCGATCAAAACGCGATTCACAACGTCATGTCCCTGCGTAACGCCTTCGCTCATCAGCCTACGAATTCACACCCTGTACTGGTAGTCGGTAAGACCCGAGAAGAAGACGAGATGCACCTTCAACTCCAGATACTTAGCAACTCCGGCAAGATATCAATGAAGCGCAGGCAGAATGCGTTGGCAGAGTTTAACGAGTCTTACAAAGACGCCAAAGGTTCATTGGTCGCGTTGCTACAGGCGATCAAGGAGAACGGCGCCAAAAGTACCGCCTAACCCTTCGCTCAAGCGGAGCGCCAACGGCAGGCCACCGGACCCGGTGAGCTCCGCGTTGAGCGATTGCTTTCCAGTTTGAAGACCGGCTGCTCCTGGCCGATGACCGACATGCTAGCTCAGGCCGGACCGGGCCCTAAGCGGGTTCCGGCGAGTGGCACCTTTCCGGCAATCTGCAGTCGCCCTCCCTTGCGCAATCGCGCCGCCAGCGAGCCCATGCTACTGCGCACGCCGCCACCCACGACCTTGAGTACGTGCACCGAACCTTTTCCCTCTCGATGGCCACGACAATACGCGGACTGCGGTCGCGCGACTCCTGGGCAAGTGACCCCGCGCCTCAAGAGCACAGCGAAGGATGACCGACCCAGACCGAGAACGATAGAGGGGAAGAAGATGCTCTCGAAGACGACACGAAGTGAAGCGGAGGTTGTTGCTGACCTGCTGGCCCTTACCGGGTCGCCAGGCTTTGTGCACGCGGTCGCCGCCATCTGCGTGCGCGACAACCTGGTCATCTATCAGAACGCGTTGACGGTCTCCGACATGGAAAAGGTCAACGGGCCGAGCCGGTTGCTCCGAACCGAACTGCTGGGGCTGCTTGGCTTGATGTGCCGCAGCGAGCTGGACTTGACCGAACCTTCGGCGCAAGACTTGGCGCGCTATGTCGCCCAGTCCGACGAGCTCCTCCTCGAGTTGCACCATGCGATGTGGACGCCTATGCGTGAGTCGCTTCAGGAGGTTATGAAAAGCGTTCAGGCTGCGGGCGAAAAAGGCGGTGAAGGGGGCTGCGGTGCCGGTCGCGCCGTTGCACTCGAGATGCCGCCTGCCAGCGGCGAGATGATGCGCGAGGCCATCTTCTACAGCACCGAGGCGGCGCATCACTTCCAGTACCGGGACCTAGCGCCGGAGAAGTACGGGCGGGACGACAGTTGGCTGCTCGCAAACAAGGGCTTTGCGTCTGGGCAGGCCGTCGCAATCGCGCGCGCGATGTGCGATGCGATTGGTGCTCGCGGCGCTGACATCTACAGCGCTTCACAGCTGTCGGGTGTGCAGCCCACAAGTTGGCTGTCAATGTTCGAGTTCCATGCAGACGACGTCGCGCACCGCAGCGGCGTGGCACTGGGCGTGGTGCAGGCCTTCATGCGGGCTTTCACGTTGGGGGGCAGGAACGAGGGGTTCAAGGCCGTTGGCGACTTTAACGAAGTGGCCGCGATGCCGCTCATACCTACCGGCACTGACAGCATTTTGCTGTTCGACCAGGGGGTGATGTACGAAGCGCTATACGAGTCACCGTTCTATTGGATGTTCGCGGACACTGCCTATCGGCCGACCGCCAGCGCCAACCGCGGAGCCTTCACGGAGACCTTCTCGGCCCGTCGGCTCGCGACGGTGTTCGGCCGCAAGCAAGCCCATACGAACGTGAACCTCTATCGAGGCAAGAACCGCGTCGGCGAGGCGGATGTTCTCGTTGTGTTCAGCGACCGCGTCATCGTGGTCCAGGCTAAGGCGAAGAAACTGACTCTCGCCGCTCGAAAGGGCAACGACGGTCACTTACGGAAGGACTTTGCCGCCGCGATTCAGGATGCGTGCGACCAGGGCTGGGAATGCGCCAACGCCATCGTGGCAAGGGACTGCCGGCTGGAGGACGACAAGGGCATTGAGGTGCAATTGCCTTCGTCTATCAAGCAGGTGTTCACGTTAAGCGTCGTGGCCGAGAACTACCCTGCGCTGGCGCACCAGGCGCGCGAGTACCTGCATGCTCAGAGTACGGACGTCATCCTACCGCCGCTGGTGATGGACGTGTTCCTGCTCGATGCCATGACGGAGTTCCTCTCCACGCCGGCGCGATTCCTGCACTATCTGCGCATGCGGCTGTCGGTCAGCGACGAGGTCCTTGTGAACCACGAATTCGCCGCGCTGGGCTATCACTTGCAGACGAACATGTGGCCCCAGGACAAGTACACGATGGCATACTTGGACGATTCCTTCAGCATGGCGATGGACACCGCGATGACGGTGCGGCGTGACGGCCACGACGGCGAGCGGATACCTCCGGGGATTCTGACTAGGTTCGTCGGAACACCGTTTGGCCGGCTGGTTGCGCACTTCGAGGAGAAGTCGGACCCGGGCCTGATGGAGTTTTGTTTCCTCCTTCTAGCATTCGGCGAGGACGCCATACAGGGCTTCAACCGAATGTATGAGGCCTTAGTCAAGCGGGGTCGCGTCGATAGACGGCAGCATGATGCGTCGTTCCATTTCGGAGACGGAGAGCCTGGCGTGACGCTGCACTTCAACCCGCTGCATAGCGCGGAGGCGGTCGAGCGCCTGCGTGCCCACATCGAGATTCGCAAATACGCCGTACGCGCGCCGCAGTGGTTCGGCATCTCTATCGGTCCCGACGGGGAGGTCCAGTTCGCAGCTGGCTCTGCCTTTCCTTGGGAGCAGTCCACCGAGATGGATGAAGTGACCGCGGGGCTTCCTGACGGAACCGGGGGGAACGAGGCCATGCGGACGTTTGCCCGTGAGGCTCGTTCGGCTAAAGTCGGGCGCAACGACCCTTGCCCTTGCGGCAGCGGAAAGAAGTACAAGAAATGCTGCTTGACATAGGCGCCCTTGGCCATCGGGCGCCACGGTGGTGGTCGTAACCCTTACGGACGGTGGTGTGGGAGTGGAGGGAGCATGAGGTCCCTTCCTATCCCGATTGAGCGACCGCTCCCGGGCGGCGAATCCGGAAGCACTAAAGACCGCAACTGGCCGATGCTCGACATGGTAGCTGGGCGCCAGGGGCCCACTGCGGTCCTTAACGACGTCCTGTCGACTTCAGCGGAGCGGACATTTGGGGCGTCGACGCCGCTGTCGCAAACGGCCTGAGACTAGAGGCGTCCCGCGAATCGTGACCAGTGCCTGCATTGCGACGTCGGCGAGGTCGATGTCGTCGTTTTCGATGATGGCTTCAAGCGCTTCCGCGGCAGCCATTGCGGCTGGGCCGTAAGGGGCCGGTAATCCCTTCTTGACGGGTGGCAGCGCGTGGGCGCGGAGTCTAGACTTTTTGACAGAACCAGAGGCAGACATTGCCACGCTACCCATCGTCATACTCAAGATCATTCGTCCTTAAGAACCACGCGGTGTGTCGGCAATTGAGCTTGTCACCATCGAAGCGCTGAAGTGTGAAGCCCACACGGGTCACTTGGAACAGTTTATCGTCCGTGAGCGCCTGACCGACCGGGCGTTCGCGGGGAAAGGGTTGGTGGCCGTCTAGGTGCGGAATCGTCGGACCAGGCCGACTACGACCCCCAGCACCTCAAGCGAGGTCAGGGGCCGAATGCACTGGAAGGTCGGGTTGGCGGGCTCGAGGTACCAGCGCCCTTCGGCGTCCAGCCGCAGCGTCTTGACGGTAAGCTCGTTGTCCACGCACGCCAGGACGATGTCGCCCGGCTTGGTCGGCGTGTTGTGTTCGACCGCGAGAAGGTCGCCGTCGACGATGCCCGCGTCCTGCATCGAGTCGCCCCGAACCCTGTGCATGCTGGTGCGGTTCGGCTCATCGATGAGGTAGTCGTCGACCGTGACCAGCTCGGGCTCTTCCTGGCTCACGGGCTGTGCCAGGCCGGCGCGCACTGGCCCGAGGATGGGCCGTGCGAAGAACTTCTTGGTGGGCGCAATGCGGCCGTCCTGCCGCTCCAGGTAGCCGGCATCCGTCAGCCGCCCCACGAGACCAAACACGCTCGACGTGGAGGACAGCCCCACCACCTCGCAGAGCTTGGCCATGGGTGGAAAGACGGCGTGTCGCTTCCAGTGCGTCCTCAGCTTCGCCAGGTACTTCTCGTCTTGCATTTCGCTCCTCCGAATGGGCGTTCGATGGAGAGGACTGTATTTGCATCCAGCAGGAAGAGCAACGGCGCGGACCGTTGACCTTCAGAATTAGTCGGTGTTTTCAAATGAACTGGCAGAACGCCAGTCTGCAGAAAGCAGACATGCAGAACCGGGCTCAGCGGCTCGCAGCACTAGAAATTGGACACACGCTCGTCGTGGGCGAGCGTGTGTCCATCCAGGCGCTTCCGGCCGATGTTTGAAAGCGTCGCTCAATTGCAGGTCGAGGTTCGCCGTTGAGCTACGATGACTGCGGTCGGTCAGATGCCGACATTCGTTTGCCATGAGACCCAAACCCCAGTTCACGGCGGAACTACGGTTCCATTTCAATGAGCACGCAGCGCCCGACCGCACCCGGCAAGCCGGGCGCTGCCTCTCATCTCAAATGTTAGGCGCCACTAATGCTCCCTCTCGAAGCAGCCATCACTCCTTCTCTTAAAGTCAGCGGCTTCAAGAAAAAAGCGAAGACTTGGTGGCGCCACTGTCCTGACGTCATACAAGTTCTGAACCTGCAGAAGAGCCCATACGGAGACAACATGTATGTGAACCTTGGCGTCTACGTCAGGTCGCTTGGTGAAGAACAAAATCCTCCCGAAAACCGGTGTCACGTTCAAGTCCGACTGGAACGAGTAACGCCATCAGAGCGGGAGCAATGCGTTGTCGCTGCAAATGCAAACGAAGCTCCAACTCAAGCACTCATCGAAGCGATTCTCATAGACGGCTTAGCTTGGCTAAATGACCTGGCCACTCTCTCTGGCATACGGCGCTATCTGGAATCAGGTGGTTCCAAAAAGGGGTTGGTCCTTCATGAGGTAGCCAATCTTGTGGCGCAAGCAAAGTAACGCCTAACTCTTCCATCGAGAGGGACGTCCAAAAGCATTGGTTCGTGGACGGCGGCCTATGGGCCAACAATCCGGTCCTGGTCGGGATGGTGGAGGCGCTAGAAATTGCGCCTCCAGATGCCGAAATTGAGGTCCTTTCTGTCGGTACGGGCGGTGCGCCCAAATCAAACTTGTTAACTGAGGCTCAAGCCAACCGAGGCACATTCGGTTGGAAAGGCGGTGTAGACATCGTCTCAATGTCACTTGAATCCCAAGCAACGGTCACCGCCTACTTGGCCAAGCAGCTCGCCTTGTCAACGGGCCGAGTCACCTTGCATCGACTGCAGGATTCCCCTGTCGCTCCTGAGGAAGCGGGATACCTTGGCCTAGCGCAGGCAAGATTAAGTTTGATCGATGCGACGCACCGAGTCTAAACGCGGTGCAGGATCGACCAGAGAAAGCCTATGCCTCAACAGGAACGACTCTAAGGGGAAATGAGTTCGGTGCTGGAGGGGCGTCATTGAGTCCGCGATTTGTCTCCAAGAGCTCTTCATCCCAACTTCTGTCGGGCCTATAGTTCATTGAATGGGAGGAACACGCAGCCATCTCATCCGATAGCCACTCTCTTTCGCTCGCTGTGAGCCTCCCATGGGAGTAACAACCGACGCGTTGATTGAAAAATGCGATGCCAAATCCGCCGCGCTCGGAGTCAATCAGCGGATAGAAGAACTCTTCAGCCATGATGGCGATATACACATCCTCTTGGCTCCAAATAAATTGAGTAACAAGGTGCATGTAGTCAGGCGAAATCACGTTGCATAAGCACGGAAAATCCCATGCTAAAGCTTCTATCACCTCGTCGCTCAACGAGGGGAGGCTAAAGAGCAACTCTGGCCGGTCGCCCTCACTTCGGATGGCTAGGCGGCACCTCCCTCCCTCTGACTTTCGCATCTCGTGGATTATTGGGACTAAGCTTTTTCGTTTAACGAAGAAGTTTTCTGGATGTTGAGGGTCAAATTGATGAGTGCTTTTGAAGGTTGTCACTGGGAGATCTACTAGAGGAAGTTGTGGGCTGGCTGGGGTCGATATCGAGCCCACACTTTCTAGGTAGATCTTTTATTTCCGGATGTGTGCCTGCGGCAAACTCTTCATCCTGGGCTGCCGGAAAAAGCACGGCCCACCGGAGAAGCGACGTAGGCAGTTCGATGACGTGGTACTCATGCAGTTCCAGTGAAGGCATTCGTTGAATGTTCAGCTGCTGCAGAACATACTTTCGGAGGCGCGTGTATGGGCAGGAGGTCGAAGCGCTAGGGGCGTAGTTGTCGCCCGGTTACAGCTTCTCTTGGTCCTACTTGAGCGCTATCGGGACTAAACGAGCAAGCCCGGAACGGTGCCGAAGCTGGTTTCGGCGTGCAGCACCGCCAAGACAGACTCAAGGCCTACCACTATT
>JBBKWD010000044.1:0-6660 GCA_037968775.1 Bdellovibrio sp. | reverse complement strand
AATCAGAGCTGCAGGAAATTTCCTATAGAGACGATCTTGGTAATGAAACCAAACTGGCCTTTAGTGAAATAAAATTTTTAAAAAAAGTAAATAACAATATATTCAAATACCAACCCCCTAAAAACGCACAGGTATCAGATCTATGAAACAAGAACTATCCGCAGACGCAAAACGTGTTCACTTTATCAGCTTAGGTTGCCCAAAGAACCTCGTGGACAGCGAGATCATGGCTGGAACTTTGATGAAGGACGGCTATAAAGTTGTTGGCGAAGCTGAAGAGGCGGACACGGTCATCGTAAACACCTGTGGTTTTATCGAGGATTCCAAAAAAGAATCTATCCAAAGAATTTTGGACATGAGTGATCTCAAGCAAGAAGGCAAAATTAAAAAAGTGGTTGTCGCTGGTTGCCTTACTCAACGCTACAAGGATGAACTCGTGGACGGGCTTCCCGAGGCGGACTTGTTCGTGGGCTCTGGTGAGTTTCAGAATATTGGAAAAATTCTTAGAGAATCTGAGGCGGGTACCGCTCAAAGAACTTATTTTAACCTTCCGACTTACCTGCAAGAAGAGTCAACTCCACGGGTGAATTCGCAGCCAGCTCATCGTGCCTATTTGAAAATTTCTGAAGGTTGTATGAAGCGTTGTGCGTTTTGTGCGATTCCGTTAATCCGTGGAAACCTGCAATCTCGCAGCATCGACGCCATCGTTGCTGAGGCCAAGGTTCTTGTCGCTGGTGGCGTAAAAGAAGTTATCATCATCAGCCATGACTTCACAGATTACGGTTTTGATTTGCGCCGCAAAGATCCGACCCGCAAAGAGAGTCCGGTTGAACTGTTAAAGGCGCTTGATCAAGTTGAAGGTTTGCAGTGGATCCGCTTGATGTACTTGTATCCAGATGGCATCACGCCAGAAATGGTTCAAGTTATCAAGAACAGCAAAAAAATTGTGAAGTACTTTGATATGCCTTTGCAGCACGTGAATGATGCTGTCTTGAAAAAAATGAATCGCAAAATGACTCGTGGTGAAATTGAAACAGCTTTGCAGGCGATTCGTGAGAACTTGCCAGAGGCTGTGATTCGCACTCAGTTCATTGTCGGTTTTCCAGGCGAAACTCAAGAGCAATTTGAAGAGCTATTGGCATTTATCGCGGAACAAAAATTTGATCGCGTAGGTTGTTTCCAGTATTCCCCAGAGGAAAACACGGTCGGTGGCCGCATGGAAGATCAAGTTGATGATGAAACAAAACAGTTCCGTCACGACGCCATCATGGAAGTGCAGCAGAATATTTCACGCGAAAAGCACAGCGACTTCGTTGGTAAAATTCTGGAAGTGGTCGTTGAGGGATTCAGTGAGGAAACTGATTTGTTGCTTCAGGGGCGTTTCTGGGGACAAGCTCCGGATATCGACGGAGTTGTTCTGATCAATGATGGTCAGGCAAATCCTGGTGAGATGGTAAAAGTATTGATAACCGAGAGCATGGAATATGATCTTATCGGTGAAATAGTTGTTGAAGCTTAATTAGAAAGTCTTGGGCTGCATTTTCTTAGAAAGTGCAGTTTTCCGACGCGGACCCAAATTTTCCAGACCATTCTGAATTGTTTGCATTTCTTAAAACTGTTGCCGATCGACGAAAGGCAACTGCGTTTTTGCGATCAAATTTACAAGCATTTCTATATGCAATAAGTGAAACCTCATACTTTCTTAATTCAAAAGAGGAGTTTGCGAGCCCCAGCCAAGAGCGCGCAGAGTTGGCATCGGCCTCTGTCGCAACCTTGTAGTACTTCATTGCCTCAAGATAATTTTTTTGGCTTGCAAGAAATTGGGCATATTCAAATTGGGCGTGTTCAGACATTGGAAACTTAACGGCTGCCTTTCTGATTTGCTCCTTATAACCATCTTCGTCCCCTGTTTGTTTTAGATTTAAAGCCAAATAAACAAAATTTGAAGCTACGCTAGGGTCTTTCTGAATTCCCAGCTTACAGTTGTCCATGGCATTTTCGAAGGTGCCGTCTTGTGTGTTGATTTCACAAAGCTTGGTGTAATATATGGCGCGAGGACCGATGTTTTCAATGAGATCTTGATAGAGAATACGCAGTTCATAAAGGTTGGGTGGTGTTCTTTCCTGATAAATTTTTATGACACCATGATAGGCGGGCTCAAACTTGGGATTTGCCTCGATGGCCAACTTAAAAGCCTCCATGGCCTCTTTTGGTTTTTTTTGCAAGGTCAGAGCCTCACCTAAAAGCGTTTGTGCTTCAAAATCTTTTGCATTTTTTCCGACAAGAATATTAGCAGCGCGAGCCATGTCGCCACCTTCTTTTCGTTTTTCATGTGCTTGTGCAAGCAACAAAATGCCGTCTCGATCGACAGTTTCAATATGCTTCCACAGCAGGGCTGTGACCTTTTCATACTGACCCTTTTTATAAAGTTTTTCGGCCAAAGGGGTTACCAGTTGAACATTCTCTGGCCCTTTTCGTATTTCTTGTTTGAGGTGCTCAACGGAACCCTGACTAGAGGTCGAGTTCGGCACCTCAGCATTGGCCCAAAATGAGACAAAGGACAAGAAGAGTGTAAATAGGCAGTAATTGAAATTCAGTCCGTTCTTCATATGTTGTATTATGACTTAAATGTGTCTGCGAGTGAAGAGCTCTCAAAATTTTACTGGACTAAGCACGAACTCGGGACAAGCTGTCATCGAGTATGTCCTAATTCTGGTCATCACAGTATCGCTTATTCTGGCCCTAGTTTACCAAGTCTTTAAGCCCTTCCAATCCTTTGTGCAGTCCTATATGGGAAGTTATGTTGAGTGTCTTCTGGAGTCCAGCGAACTGCCTTCTTTTGGTTATGAGGAAGCGGAAATCAACGCTGAAAGTTGCTCTGCAAAGTTTGCCGGAGCCACTTGGAATAAAGGACGTCCCCCCTTGGGCGAGGGCTCCTCTGGCTCGGATTCTGATAATTCTGCCAATGCCTCATCGTCTAGTTCTAGTGAAAGTTCGCGCTCCAGCGGTAACGGGCGAGCTGGGTCGGCGTCTCGAGGTGGAAGCAGTACTTTCAAAAGCCCTTCAAGTCCACCTCGCGGAGTTGGGGACGGAGCTGGAGATGGAAAAACCACCGAAATTGCGATTGACGATAGCGGGGGGGGGTTCTTTAAGGGCAGCACTGGCTCCAGCTATGCTGTTCAAAGCCGCAAGAAATCATATGTCGCAATCACTGGTTTGACGGAAGAAGAAAGAAAGAAGATCACAAAGAAGCCAGAGCCTCGTGGTGCACCACTAATAGTTTCCGAGGGCCTCGGTGCCGCCCCGAAAAAGACGGCAGTTAAGCCGCCGCCAGCGCGCGAAGTGGCCCAGGAAAAAGAAGAGGGCTTTACGATTGGAAATTTTATAAGAATTATTTTTATTGCCGCAATTATTATTGCGCTGGTTCTCTTTATTGGTGGTCAAGCCCTGCAAATGTCTAAAAGCTTTAATGAATAGTCTGCATTGCGTTTAAAATTAATTCACAGAATTCCTTAAGTTATCTGTCATGGCCGTTATTTCTTGAAACAAGCCCGCCTTTAAAGGATACACCCAGTTCAGTTTCGAGGGGGGCCTCTTTGGAGAATGTGATTGAGATCAATCGCAAGAAATTCTTTGCGTTGCAAGATGCGCGGCAGCTATTGCCTATCATCTACCGCATGACAGAAGATTCTTCGCGTGAGGTTAAAGGTCTTTTGAATCGTATCGATGCTTATTCGGATAAATCGCATCCATCCGTCAGCATTATTGAAGCACAAATTAATGACGTTATTGATCGTTGGCAGGCCAAGGTCGAAAAGCTTGGTGCAGAGCCGAAGGGTCTTTGGATGGCGGACTTTGATAACGGCGAAGGTTTCTATTGCTGGAAGTTTCCGGAAGTCGAAATTAATCATTTCCATGGCTACCAAGATGGCTTTTCTGGGCGTATAGTCATTGAATGAGAATCGCCCTAGCCCAGATCAATACGACTCTTGCCGATTTTAAGTTTAACAAAGAAAAGATATTAGACTTTGTTCATCAGGCCCACCAACGTAAATGTGAAATGGTGGTTTTTCCTGAATGCGCCATGTTTGGCTATCATCCTTTTGATTTGCTAGAGCGCCGCACTCTGGTTGAAGAGCAAGAGTCCGAGCTGAAGGACCTTATCAAGAGGTTACCTTCAGGAATCGCTGTTGTTCTTGGACTGATCACCATTAATCCCTCAAAAAAGGGACGGGCCTATTTTAATAGTGCCGCCCTTATTTCTAAGGGCAAAAAGCCTCAATTTTTCCACAAGCAATTGTTGCCGACCATGGATGTTTTTGACGAAGCTCGATTTATCCAAGCCGGTGACGTGTCAAAAAACTATTTCCAATGGAAAGGTAAAAAGTTTTTTCTCACGATTTGTGAAGATATTTGGGCTTGGCCGGATAAAAAGGGTAACTCTCCCTACAAAATCAACCCTCTGGCGCAGGTAAAGAAAAAAAAGATTGATATGGTCTTGAACCTTAGTGCTTCGCCTTATCATGTCGGAAAAATGAAGTTACGTGAGTACGTAACGACCAAGACGGCGGCCTATTTCAATGCGCCTATGATCTATGTCAATTTAGTGGGCGCACAGGACGAAATAATTTTTGATGGTGCAAGTTTTGTTATTGATCAAAAAGGCAAAAAACTTTTAACCTGTCAGTCCTTTGCCGAAGATATCAATGTGATCGACACGGATACTTTAGAGGTTTGGAACAAAACACCCAAGCTTGAAGCTCTGGAGGAGCTGCGCCAGGCTCTCGTATTAGGAATTCGCGACTTTTGTGAAAAAGTGGGAATCCGCAAGGTTCACCTAGGACTCAGCGGTGGCATTGACTCAGCTCTTGTGGCAGTGTTGGCGGTAGATGCCTTGGGTCCCGGAAGCGTCTCGGCAATTGCTTTGCCAGGGCCTTACAGCGCCCGAAAAAGCTTGAGTCTTGCAAAGGATTTGGCAAAAAATCTGTCCATTGATTTTAAGTCGGTTGAAATTGGACCCATATATGAACAGACAGTGAAGTCGTTAGAGTCAGGCATCGGCCTAAAAGAATTCGGCTTAACTCATGAAAACCTGCAGGCGCGCATTCGCGGCCTCACGTTGATGGCAATTTCAAATAAAGAGAACAGCATGCTTTTGACGACGGGAAACAAGAGTGAGTACGCTTCGGGCTATAGCACATTATATGGAGATATGTGCGGTGGGTTGGCGCCAATCGGCGATTTAACCAAAGCTCAAGTATATGACCTGGCACGATACTACAACCGTCAGGGAGAGGTGATTCCTCAAGATATTATTGATCGTGCTCCATCAGCAGAGTTGCGACCGAATCAAAAGGATCAAGACTCGTTGCCGCCCTATGATGATCTCGACAAAGCGGCAGTTTATTTGGTGGAAGACACGGGGCCAGCAAAAACCAAGACAGACAAGTGGCTGTTGCCAATTTTATATCGCACGGAATTCAAGCGCTGGCAGGCCCCACCTATTCTTAAGGTTTCTCGCCATTCTTTTGGGCGTGGCCGTCGCTATCCGATTGCTCATCGTGGTAAAAGTTAGGTCTAACGAAAAGAACCGTCTTTCGGCGGTTCTCAGATTGTGAACGTTCTATTTCGGAGAATTCGCTCTCGTTCTTTACTTTCCCACTTAGACATTTTGGGGCTTGAGCGACCCTCCTGAGAGAGTACTCTCAGGAGTCCTTGTCAGAGCTGAGCTAACGCGAAACTCTTCCGGCAGTTCGTTTTCTAGTACAGAAAATAGTAAAACAGCTAGGCCTAAAGACTTCCGAATAAGTCCATTTGTTTTGGTTGGCGAATGATTTGTGGGAAGCGCACTTCTGGTTTTCCAGTCAAAGCGACTAAGTTTTGAATCTGAGGAGCCTGTCCCCCAATGGAAATTCTTTTAATCATTCCAGCAAAGAGATGCCCGCAATAAGTCGCATCTTCTTCGGCTCTATGGAAGTCCGTGGTTGGAATTTTCAGATGTTGAACCAAGGTTCCAAGTTTGTAGTTTGGAAGGCCTGGAAAAACTTTGCGCGCAATAGGAAGAGTGTCGATGACAATTCCGCGTGGAGCCGTGGTTTCATGCTTTTTGATATCAGCAGTTAAAAACTGAGCATCAAAAGGAGCATTGTGAGCAATCAAAACATCATCTCCACAAAACTCTGCAAAAGAAGGCAAGATGGTTTCAATTCTTGGTTTGCCTTTAACCATATCATCAAAAATTTTATTCACGCGGGACGCGCCCGGTGGAATAGAACGAAGTGGATCAATAAGAGTTGAAAAAACGGCCTCGGGTTGACCATTGATGAAGCGCACGGCTCCAATTTCAACAATTTGATCAACGCCAGCAACGGTCCCAGTAGTTTCTAAGTCAAAAGCTATGAATCTCATGAATTCATTGATACAAAATGGAGTTAAGGGATTCAACAAAAGAGTGGATTTTTATCGGAGTTGCTCGAAATGAAGGCTAAACCTGGCAAATATATGACCTTTTTACCGGACCACAAGGTTGTCGAGGTGAGTCATGAACTGCAAACTGTTCTTGAGGCGGCACTTGTGGCCAAGGTGGAGTTGAATCACACCTGCGGCGGTTTTGGCACCTGTGGGACTTGTCGGGTGTGGGTCCTTGAAGGGGCCGAAACA
>JBBKWD010000043.1:0-39686 GCA_037968775.1 Bdellovibrio sp. | reverse complement strand
GTCTTACCGTGGTCGACGTGCGCAATAATCGCGATATTTCTAATTTTCTTTGGATCTTGAATCATATTTACCCTTCGTTATCTTAAAAACATGAACTTAAAATTTTAAATACTAAACTACAAATTTATCTCAACTCATCCTAGAACTCTCGCCAGGATTCTGCCAGGCTATCCGTGTCCGCCCATAAGGAAACCATCTTGCGAAGTGTCCTCTTGGTCCACACTCCCAATCGCTGCGAAGAATTCATTCGCCAGAGCCATAACTTCATCGTTACTTTTGGATTGGAATAGATTTTTACGAAATTGAGCGGCCCCAGGATAACCTGTTGAGAACCAAGCTGCAAACTTTCTAAGCTGGATCCCTGTAATGTGCTCATCACAATGCGCCACAATTTCAGCTCGGAGATTGTTAAAGAGGCTCATATAGTCTCTTTGCACGTCCCGAACTGCCTCGCCCTTCCATAAACTCAAAGAGTCCATAAAAATAAAAGGGTTTTTAAGACAGCCCCGTCCAATCATGACCCCATCACAACCGGATTGCTCCAGTCGCAAAACGGCTTGGCGTGGAGTGAGAATGTCTCCATTTCCAATAATGGGCAGCTGGGCTTTGGACTTTACGTCGGCGATGAAATCCCAGTCTGCGAAACCCGTATAGGATTGAGCTCGCGTGCGACCATGAATGGCCACCCAAGAAATTCCTTCGTTGTAGGCGATATTGCAAATTTCCACGGCATTGCGAGAATTTGAATCCCATCCCGTACGAATTTTGATGGTTACAGGAATTTTCACGGCTTTTTTAACAGCACTTAAAACTTTTTGCATCTGCACGGGGTCTTTCAGCATTGCTGAACCCGCGCCTTTCTTGACGACCTTGGGAACCGGACAGCCAAAATTCAAATCCACAAAGTCACAACCTTGAGACTCACAAACTTGGGCCGCGCGAGCCAGAACTTCGGGCTCTTCACCGAACAATTGTATGCCCACGGGTCTTTGAGACTCATCATAACTCATCAATTTCATCGTGCGTTCAGATTTGTACTCGATTCCACTGGCACTGACGAGTTCAGTGACCACAAAACTGGTATCGAGCTTGCGCATAAAAGTGCGAAAAGCATGATCAGTAATTCCGGCCATAGGCGCCAAAATAAATGGGTTTTGTTTAAGGGCTTCAATTGGACTCATTAGGGATGCGGTATATCAAAATCCCTGGAGGGAAGGTAGAGAAAAGGTCGAATGGCTCTCATTGTTTTAATTAAAAGAGGCCGGAGAGGAATATTTTACGTTCTCTCTATTTTCGGGCGCATGCAGGGGATTAGACCAAATGCCCCAGGCCCTTTTCGGGCCAACCCTGGTATTTGCCTAAGTACCTGTTAATAATGGATAAAACTTACTTTAAACTCACCTACAGCCAGGTCACACGGCCCTCAAGCTGACGAGGTGCTTTTGGGGGGGTGTGATCCGGATAACCAATAACCACCGCACACAAAAGCTCTAACTCTCCCTTTTTGAACTCCGGCAACTGATCCACTCCTAAAAAAGTATCCACTTCTGATTTGATCTCAAGCGGCGCCCCCATGGTGCAACAGCCAAGCCCCTCTACCAAACAGGCCAAATTGATGTTTTCCACAGCCATATAAACAGAGCCAATACTGGTATGATAACGCTCTTCGGAGTCGTTGTGAGAATAAGCAAAAACCACCACCGGCGCTTCGCCGAGAGTGAAAAAAAATCTTTCTGTAAATTGATAGAGCGATGGCTTTAGTTTTTCCTGCAAAATATCCTTGATCCCCAACCAAGATTTTTGCGAGTACTTCAGATACTCATCGCGCTTAGCGCCGGTAACCACGAAAAAACGCCAGTTCTGACGGTTTTTTCCAGAGGGCGCCTGCATTCCTGCGAGCAAGATACGCTCGATGGTTTCTTTGGCAACAGCGTCGGGTTTGAATTTACGAATTGATTTTCTAGATTCTAACAAGGAATAAAAATCTTCTTTATTCATAAATGCTCCTCGGTGCTAATTCTGTTCTATAAAACCTGCGTGTAAACGTTGAATTGTCTCGGCCCCATTATTGTCGCTGACCAAAAAACAAAAGTTGTGCTTGCTTGCGCCCAAACAAATCATTCGTACGTTGATGTCTGAAATCTGTTCAAAAATCTTTCGACTGAGGCCCGGCGTGTGATTGATGTTGTTTCCGATAAGCGAGATCAATGTCAGCTGTTCTTCGACTTGAACTTCGGCAATTTGCCCCAAATCTGAAATCAATTTTTTGTTCAGCAAAGTCGAATCATCTAAGGTCACGCTGACTGAAATCTCAGAGGTGGTAATGGCGTCGATACTGACTTGATGGTCATTAAATATTTTAAAAATTTGAAAAAGAAAACCATGGGTGTGCAGCATTTCAGGTGTCGAAAGAGTCACAAGAACTTGGTTTTTACGCATTGCCATCGCGCGAATTAAGGGGTGCTCGCTGACTTCTTTACGAACCCAAGTGCCCCGAGCTTCAGCATCAAAACTAGAACCGACAAAGACCGGAATATTTTTGCGAATAGCTGGCAAAAGTGTGGCGGGATGTAATATTTTGGCTCCGAAAGTTGCCAGTTCTGAAGCTTCTTTAAAGGAAATTTCGTCAATCGGTTTTGCTTTCGGGCAAATGCGCGGATCAGTGGTCGCAATACCTGCGACATCTGTCCAAATCTCAAGAACATCGGCCCCGACACCTTCCGCAACAATCGCTGCTGAATAGTCACTGCCGCCACGACCCAAAGTTGTCGTCATGCCCTCTTCAGTTTTGCCAATAAAACCCTGAGTACAAATGACCGTCTTACCGTCTCGTAAAAATCCCAGTTTTTCTTTGCACAAACTGGCAATTTCTTTTGTCAGGGGGCGCGCTTTCCCGAAGGCATCGTCGGTCCTCAAAACATCACGCACATCAAAAAGCATCGCCGTACGACCGTCCTTGTGCTTGCTTAGAGTCTGGGCCATCGCTTCCGTGAAAAGAGTCGACGACATTCTTTCACCCAAACTCATCAAAGTGTCTTGTGCTTTTACGGAACAATCGCGAAGAAGATGAATTCCCTTTGCCAATGACGACATTTCTTCAAATAGAATGACCAGTTTTTCCCGAGATACCGGGGGAAGCTCCAACTCCGCCGCCAATTGCAAATGACGCTTTTGGATTTTACTAAGAATGACTTCAGCCTCGTCCCAACTTTGACCTTCTGCGGTTTTTCCTAAGGCAATAAGGTCGTTTGTGGTGCCGGAAGTGGCCGACACGATGACGACGCTGGACCCCTGCTTAAAGGCGACCTCGGCACTGCGAAGCATGCACTGGGCATCACCCATCGAGGTTCCACCAAACTTAGAGACAATAAGCTGTTTCACGTAAAATCCTCCACCATCAGCCTTGGATCTTAATTCTTTTCTCCTTTTTCATTCAATGACTTTTGTGGCAGAATTTCAGAATGATAGTTTCAGACTCCACCTTTCGAAAAAAAGAAGTCCTTTTGATGGCAATACTTGCTGTCATTGCCATGATGTTAACGACAGTGGCGATAGTCCCCGCCTTTAGAAATGGAATAAAAGATCTTTTTCTATCGGATGAGCGAGTTATTTTGGCAAAGCTTATCGGCGACATCAGCCCCGAAGGCCCACGTGTCACCGTCTTGAAGATTAAAGATCGCGAATTGTTGAGCGTGGAGATCTATACCGCCATTGAGGGAGAGGGAAATGTCCTGCTCTCTAGAATTCCTTTATTTGAATCTCGCGATGGATATTTCATATTAGGTGGCAATGCAACGAACTTGGCGCTAACGGACATCGACAAAGATGGTTTGATGGAAATAGTTGCACCCACCTACAATGATCAAATGGTCCCGCGCCTGAATATTTTTAAATACAATCGGGCGTCCAAGGGATTTGATAGAGTGAATGCTCCAGGCGAAACAGACGAGACCACACACTAAGGAGTCCCTTTAGTGCGTGCCTTCCTTTGCAGAGTCTTTCTTTAAGTCTCTCCATGACTTTCCCTGACGAGCCTTGCGATCCATTTGAAATTTTCTGACGGCTTTATTGTGGTTTTCATAGGTACTCGAAAACACGTGAGTCCCATCATTTTGACTGACAAAAAACAAGTACTCTGAAACCGATGGCGCAATGGTTGCCGCCAAAGCCTCACGCCCCGGATTGGCAATCGGTCCCGGTGGCAAACCCGGAATCACATAAGTGTTGTAAGGTGTTACTGCAGACAGATCGGCTTTCGTAATATTAATAACAATCTTCCCTAGGTACTCGGCTTTGCCATAAATAACCGTAGGATCTGTCTGTAAACGCATGCGTTTTTCTAAACGATTGTGAAAGACAGACGATATTATTGTACGCTCCTGAGGGGCGCCGGTTTCTTTTTCGATGATACTAGCTAGAGTCACAACTTGATGCCGTGTTAAACCCAAGGTCGGCTTCGTGCCGACAACTTCCTTATAAACATACAGAAATCTTTGAACCATATTGGTGATCAGGGTTTTTGCATCCGTAAACTTCGTCATCATATAGGTCTCAGGAAAAAGATATCCCTCGAGACTGCGCTGTTTTTCACCCAAAAGACTTTGGATTAAATTGGGATCACGCGTGAGTCTAAAGAACTCTTCCGCTTTTCCGAAGCCCTGCCGTTCATAGGCCTCTGCAATTTCGTAGGTGCTAAGACCTTCACTGACAGTAAATCCTCGAGCGATGCTTTTACCCGAAGTAATGACCTGCAAAATTTCCAGAGGTCGCATATTGGTGCGCAAGAGATATTCACCAACTTTCAATTTAGAACGCTGACCGATCACGCGCGCGTAAATAGAAAAAAAATTGGCATTTCTCAAAAGGCCTTTTTGCTCAAGCTCGTAGGCCACAGTGTTAAAACTTTTGCCAGGCTCGACCTCGTACACGACTTCTTGCGATTCCGAGCTTGGTCGGGAGCTCGTAAAGTCGAAAACCAAATAAGCGAGTCCTCCACCGACAACGACACCCAAAACCACGATCACCGATAAAAAAATCAAAATCGTTTTCTTCATTACTTCAAATCCAAATTCATGCCTGGTAAAATCTTTGTGGGATCAAAATCTGTCGGGTCTTCCAAACTCGCCACAGGGATCGAGCAATACTGAATAGCAAAGTGTGCCGACGGACGATCGTTTCCTGACTTTCCTAAACCGCCAAATGGTAATTTCGAACTCGCCCCGTTGGTCGTGCGATTCCAATTCAACAGTCCTACTCGCGCCTTTAATAGGGCTTCTTCATAAAGACCTTTGTTCTTCGTAAAGAGTGCCATCACCAAGCCGTATCCTGTTGAATTCACAATATTCATGACCTCGTCAAAATTGTCAGACTGATAAATCGCAACATTCGGACCAAAAATTTCACTTTTTTGATAGACGCTGTTGAGATCAAACTTTTTCACCAGGTGAATCGAAGGCGTAATGTAGTGGCCTTTATGTTTGAGATCCAAAGGCTTTCCGCGCATCAAGCTTTCGCAGTGCTCGCGGTTGGCAATTTCTTGAAAACGAATGTACTTTTCAACAGCCGAGCCATTAATAAGTGGCCCCATGAAAGGGTTTTCCCCCCAGTGACCTACACTGAGCTTTTTTGCGGCTTGATAAAATCTTTCCGTAAACTGTTCGGCAATTTTTGGATGCAAGATAATGCGACTTGTTCCTGAGCAGCGCTGGCCTGAGCTCATATACGCACCCACCAAGCTTTCATAGATTGCCTTATCCAAATCTGCGTCTTCCCAAACAACTGTGGCGTTCTTTCCACCCATTTCAAGAGCCAATATTTTCCAATATTGAGTGAGCGTCTCTTGCTTGATCTTCAAACCTACTTCATAAGAACCGGTAAAAAGAATTCCATCGACATGTTCATTCGTCGTTAGGCGGCCCCCGGCCGCACCATCACCTTGAACCAAGTTAAAGACTCCTTTTGGAAATTGAGCTTTTTCAATCAATTCGGCATAAAGCTGACCCACTGCTGGCGTCTGTTCGGAGGGTTTAAATACAACCGTGTTGCCGGCAATAAGTGCTGGAACAATATGTCCATTTGGTAAATGCGCCGGAAAGTTGAAAGGACCTACAACCGCCATCACACCGCGCGAACGGTATCGAATCACGCCATCCACTTGTGGCAAGGCATTAACGATTCTCTCTTCTGCGATAAGCTTGATGGAATAATTCAAAGTGATATCGATTTTTGCTGCCAGAGCTTTCGCCTCGGTCATCGCGTCCCACAAAGGCTTCCCGGTATCACGAGAAATCAATTCTGCCATCTGCTCTGTGTGAGCTTCGAATAGTTCTTTTAAACGCAGTAAGTAGGACCGACGCTCGTCCATAGAAAGCATCGACCAGGCTGGATATGCTTTTTTTGCAGCCAAACAAGCTTCCTCGATATGATCGTGCTTAAAGCCAACGGTCATCACCACATCCGTCAGGTCACACGGGCTTACGTCTTTAATTTCGCCATCTCCCTTTATAACCGGAACAAATTGTCCGTTGATAAAGTCACCTTTGTACGAAATTGGAAATGTGGTTTTGCTCATGTCTATTTTCCTCTGTTGTAATAAAATGGAGACAAATAAATCTCTTCACCCAGCTCAATATTCAGTAACTGTCGAGATTTGGAACTGATGGCCACTTCGTTGCCACGCACGTCCACGGATGCCAAAGTTGCCTTAAATTCGTCGTGAGTCACAGCGACTAAACCTTGTTCTTTATAGGAAGCATCCCCAAACTCTGCGACTTTCAACTTTTTACCCTGCTTGATCGGTAAAATGTCAGCAGTGCGCACCCCGTAATGAGGCCCGCCGTCAAACGGATCCACTTCGTCTAAATAACTAAAGCCAATGCTTTCTAAAAGATGTTGGGCTGGTTTTGTGGCTTCACCTACCCGACCCAAGACAAGACGCGCTTTTGAATCTAACAGACACAAATAGATATCTTCTTGAGGGAAAAGACTTTCAATAAACTCTTTGTGCGATTGAGATAGAATGTCAGCTTCCTGATAAGGCAAACCTGTAAAACGACGACCCAGGGCTTCCCAAAACTCACTGCGACCTTCTTCGGTAAGAGGCGGCGTGAGTTCACAAAGCACGCGCTCTTCAAATCTATCGGGATAAAGACCCATATACAGAAATCGCGATAAACTGATTTGTTTTCCCAGTTTTTCGGGCCGACGACGATAAGTTTTATCAACAAGCAGTCCTCCGATTTCAGTTGGGCCATCAAAGTCCAATTGAAATCGCAACACTTGATGAATAAAGCCAATGCCTAGGTCTTGGGAAAAGTGATCTCGTTTTAAAATTTTAAAATAGCTGTGGGGAACAATTTCCGAACCATGCTTTGCAAGGACCAGGGAGCTTCCGACCACTTGTTTTTCTTCTATATCTTCCAACACGAATAAGTACTCAGACTGGTGTTTGGGCAACTTGCCCGCGAATGACTGCACACTGCGATCAATCTTTTCGCTTAATATTCTTTTATCACCCGGAAGGTTTAAAAGATTAAACTGCTTAGCCAAATCGGTTAACTGAGTTAAATCATCGTGTTGGACTTCGCGTACTATGAAACTCATATGCAAAACCTTTCGATGACTCTTTTATAAAATTCAACGGACCTCTTTAGATCTTCAACGGATACGTTTTCATACGGAGTGTGCATATTTCCATCGCGCTTGCCTGGACCAAAACAAACACATTCAACACCAATTCGGGAAAAAATGCTGGCTTCGTTGGTCGAGGCCTGTGTGATCGGCTTATCACTCAGTCCCATAGCTCTCAGCTCATCCAAACAGCCCTTTACCAAAATGGAAGAATCATCAGCACGAAAGGGTTTTTTATAGTCGTTCACCCTAAAAACTGCTCCGTTATCTTCACAAACTTGTCGCAGCCGACCCATCCAACCTTCATAAATCTCTTGAGTAATAATCGGCGGCATACGGCAGGTTCCTGAAATTTGCACATCGTCTTCGTTCGTGCGAATCAGACCAATATTAAGTGTAGGCGTGCTGGGATAAAAATCATTGTCTTTGTACGACAAAAACTCAACTTCAAGCTGCTTAACAGTTTTGTAAATTGCAGCAAGCCGATTGCCAATCGAAATGCCAAAGGCGGAATTCATATCAATTTCTAAAAAGGCATTGCTCGGAACCGTGTTGGAATTAATTCCTCCGTCAATTTCCATAATGTTCACAGAGTCAGGTAACATCATCAGATGCTCCAACATTTTCACCACGGCACTTTCACCCAAATGAGGCGCTGATGAGTGGGCGGCCTTGCCACGAAACAATTTGGACTGCGTGGAGGTGCTTTCACGTAAATTATGTTCTTCGCGATAGGACTTTTCTACTTCCGAAAATGGAATGCGAATTTCCACACTAGCAAAACCTTTTGCAGCCGTAATCAATTGCAAATCACTGGGCTCCCCGATCAAAGCCATCTTGGCGGAGACCTTATTCTTTCGAATCAGCTTTAAAGCCCCTTGCATTCCCGTTTCTTCGCCGAAGGTTCCGACTAAAACAGGCGGAAGCTTCCAGTTTTTTTGGTCATTAAATTGAGCCAAGGCCTCAAGCTTACATAAAAAATCTAGTTTTACGTCGGCAGTCCCCAATCCATAAATGCTGCCATCGATGATGTGTGCATCAAAGGGATTGGCTCCCGTTTTTGTCCACAAAGGATAGGGGCCAGGGTCCACCGTATCTAAATGCGTTTGCAATAAAAACTCAGCGCCTGGTCTTTCTGCTATCGGTCTGGCAATAATATTGATTTGCTCTAGATCGCCGACGACCTCTTCTTGTTCCTCAACATGCAGACCCCGCTTGCGACAAAAAGCCGCAGCCCAACGGGCCACCTCTTTGTTGCCATGAGAAGGCGTGCTATCAAGAGCAATAAATTGTCGACAAGCCTCGATGAAATCCAATTAAACGCCTTCGATTAAAGTTTTCTCTATGACTTTTAAAGCCAAATCAATTTCGTGATCTTGGATAATCGCCGGCACTAAGAAACGCGCACGCACGGGATCTTTCCCGCACGGAAAAGCCATGACACCGTTATGGAACAGCTTCATTAGGAACGCATTAACGGCCTCTTTTTTTCCATCAAGTGGTGTAAAGGCAATCATCAAACCCAAACCACCCGCATCCTGGGCAATTCCCTTGCAAGTCGTCTCATTCAAACGATTGATTCCATCAATAAAACGTTTGTGAATTTGATGTATGCGTCCAGTAGGACCCACAAATCCTTCTTCAAGCATATTGAGCATTTCTAAACCCGCAGCCAATGAAGGTGTCGAGCCCGAGAATGTTCCAGCAATCAAGCCCGGCTTCGGATTGTATTCTTCGGTGTAAAGAGTCGCACCCACCTGGGCTGTCTTAGCAATCGTACAAATGTCGACATACTGCCCCAGGTCTAAAGTTTCATAGGCAAAGAACTCACCCGTGCGAGTAAATGTTTGAACTTCGTCCATCCAAATAGCAATACCTTTTGATTTACAGAACTCTAACATCGGCACGAAAAACTCTCGAGGTGCTGCTTGATAGCCGCCTTCGCCGAGCATTGGTTCAAAACCAAAAACCGAGATATTTCCTTCATGCTTAGCCACGTGTTCTTTCATCGCATTTAAGGACTTTTCCGCAGATCGAGCGTCTTTTTTGTCGAAGAAAGGAATGCGCAACACCTCGTTGTACTCTGGCAAGCCTTGGCGATAAGCTGCGTTATCAGTGACTTCTGCCATCATTGTCGAACGACCCGCAAATGCATCTTTGAATCCCATCACATAACGTGCTGGTGAATTTTTCTGACGTGAAATTTTGAGTGCATTTTCATTGGCCATGGTGCCGCAAGTGGCAATCCAGGCATATTTCATGCGGCTTTTGCGAGCTGCCAATTGCACTAATTTTTCCGTGAATTGACCGTACTCATTGTTCGGCTGTAAATTTCCTTGAGTCAAAATATCCGACAACGAGCCGCGTACAGCCGCTGCCATGACTCGTGGATGCGCATGGCCCATTAAATGAATTCCTATTCCGTTAATCAAATCTAACTTAACAGAACCATCTTCAAGCTCAACAAAAGGACCTCGGCCTGCGCCTGATCCGACATAGGGATAATACAAAGGACGACCGCGGAGCAAACCAACGTGATCGCACTTTTGTTTTCCAGCTTCTTTGAATTCAGCCTGGGGATCGCGTGGTCCCTCTATTTGGGAATTCATTTTGGTGACTTCACCAACAAGCTCTTGAATTAATTTATTAACTTTTTCGGATTGCATAATCTGATGACCCACAAGAGAACTCATACGACCTTTCACGGTATAGTTATTCTGAACTAGACCCTTAGTTGAATGCTCGTCCAGTTTACTCCTGGCACCGCACTTTGCCAAGCCAGGCGGTAGACACAGAGGGACTTTTATCTATAGACTTGAAGAGCTATGTGGAAAGCTAACTTACTCTTGGTGTTCTCTGTTTTTTTAATGTGTTCACCCTTCGTTTTGGCGCAGGGGGATAACCCTCAAGACCTTTTCCAACAGGGGACGCAATCCTATTTATCCAAGGACTACCCAAAAGCGAGAGACCTCTTTCAATCTGCGGTTGAAAAGGATCCTTATAACTCGTCGCTGCTTACGAACTTGGCCTTGGCCCAGTTTCAACTTGGCAATAAAGCTGTCGCCGTGGGACTTTTAAGGAAAGCTTTGGCCTATGATCCCGAGCTACCCACAGCTCAACAAGGGCTTAAGTTCGTTTTATCTCAGATGGAACTCAAAGAGGTTCCCCATCAACTTGAATTCTCTGAAAGCTTGCATAAAAATTTGCTGCAACCCTTTCCCACCACTGCCTATCTCGTCATTGTCGCACTGCTTATGTTTGCTTCTGGATGGAGTCTTCTGAGTTTTATGGATCGACGAAAAAAAGCGCTGCAACAAGAATCTGCACTGCCGTCTTACCCTTTTATTGCGACATTTTTCTCGATTTCATTTGTGCTTTTTACATGCCTTTTAGCTCTTAAAATTCATGACTCCAATCAGGTGCGCGGTACCATAATTACCGAAAAAGAGGCCCTGCAAACCGCCCCTGGTGAAAATCAGGCCTCAGTTTTAGATCTCTATGGCGGAAATGAAGTTTTGGTCCTCGAATTAGACGGCGATTGGGCGCAAGTAACCTACCCCGGATCTCTTACGGGATGGATTAAAAAAAGCAGTCTATTGATGACGCGTTGACAGCGAGTCCTAGACCAAAATATGATCTAGCTCTATGATTAAAACGCTGCGAGTCATCATTTTAGCAAGCCTCATCTCTGGAAGCCTTATCGGTTGCTCCACGGTTGAGAAAAATTCCAACACACCAGAAGGCGCTTTCGCCATCGCTCAAGAATACGACGAAGGTGAACGCTATGAAGAATCCATCCGTCGTTATACGGATGTAAAAAATAAATTTCCTTATAGCAACTTCGCCACAAAAGCTGAATTAGCCATTGCCGATGTGTACTATAAGCAAGAGTCCTATTCAGAATCCCAAATCGCCTATCAAATGTTTAAAGAACTTCACCCGACAGCTCCGCAGTCTGACTATGTTCAGTACCGCATCGGCATGAGTTTCTATAATCAGTTGCCATCATCTATTGATCGCGACTTAACTATGGCAAATGACACTATTCTCAATCTAACTGAATTCATTAAAAAATATCCGAACTCTGAATTCATTGCTGATGCCAAAGAAAAGCGCTCGGCCACGATTAAGATGCTGGCGGAAAAAGAGGAATACATCGCGGATTTCTATTATAAACGCCAGATTTTCGACAGTGCACTGACTCGTTATGAGGGACTTTATAGTGTCTATAACGGTTTAGGTTTTGATGCCAAAGCGCTTTCTCGCGCGGCTATTTCTGCATACAAAATTAACGACACCAGTAAGTTTGAAAAGTACAGCAAGCTTGTGAACCAAGAGTTTCCAGGCAGCAAAGAGGCTGCCGCAGTAGCTAAGGAAACAAAATAATGAGTTCTCTTACTGACGATATGTTGGCGGAAGCCCGAAATTATTTTATTGCTGGCAATTATAAAATGTCCGAGCCCGTTTTGAGCCAGATGCTGCTCCAAAACACGCGTAATCCAGAAGTTTACCAAATGCTGGCGACCATTTTTTACGATAAGGGTCAGTTCAGCAAGGCGATAAAAACTTTTAAGCGCGCTTTGGAAATTGATCCTACCTATACTGACGCCAGCGTCGGTCTTTCGATTATTTTAAACGACCTGGGTAAATATGATGAGGGTAAACAGGTCTTTTTGGATGCTCAAACCCAGTTAGAAAAAAAGACGGGCAAACAAGACCCCTTCGTCGATGAAAAGCTTGCTTCAAAACATGAAGAGTTGGCTGACCTTTACTATCAGTACAAACGCTACAACGAAGCCCTTGAGCAACTTTTGAAAGCGCAAAAGCTTTCAGGCCGCAAATCTGAAGTCACCATGCGTGTGGCTGAGGTTCATGTGCAAATGGGTCAATCAGATCGTGCAATTAAAGACCTAAAAGCTCTGATTCGCGAATACCCCCACCTTATTCCAGCTCGCCTAAAGCTGGGGGCAATCTATTACAACTCAAACAATATTGCTGAAGCCACTGAACAGTGGGAGAATATTCTCATCCGAGATCCTCAACATCCGGAAGCACTTCGCTATTTAAAAATGGCACAAGCTGCGGGCATCACATCAATCGACTTGTAAGCAAGTAGGGGCAGAAGATATGGCACAACTTAGAGATCAAATGGTAGCTTTCCTAACCAGCGACGAAATTGCAGAATCCGTCGAACAGTTGGCTAAAGAGATTCAATCCGATTACGAAGGTAAAGAAATTATTTTTATCTGTCCTTTGCGCGGCTCCGTTCATTTAACAGCTGATTTAATGAGACAAATCACTTTGCCTCAGCAAGTTGACTTCGTTCACGTTCAAGCTGTTGAAAAAGGTGGCGCGATCAAGATTGTTAAAGACATTTCTGTGAATATCGCAGGCAAGCATGTTCTGATTGTTGAAGAAATCATCGATACGGGTCGCACATTGAGCTTCTTGCGCAGCCGCCTTTTTGCTTCGGCACCGGCTTCTCTGAAGATCGTTACCTTATTGGACAAGCCAGCTCGTCGCGAGCTTCCAATTCGTGCTGATTATATCGGTCGTACTATTGATGATCGTTATGTTGTGGGATACGGAATGGATTCTGAAGAAGTGGGTCGTAACTACCCAAACATCTATACACTAACGAACTAATTCCACTCTTGGGGCTAGTTTCGAGACTGGCTCCAAAACCGAATTTATAAAAAGACCAAGGTCGCCAAATCAGTGCGGCGGCAATGATTCAACCAATCTTTCCAGACCCTATTTTTCATCTTCTTTATTTTGGCATCCCCTGTTAAGGCGGCTTTACTTTAATTAGCTCCGTTTCTAAACTGAGCTCAGCGTGCTGCTTCTTAATTTACAGGAGGTTTCCAATGAGACTACTCTCGACGATTTTGATGGTAATTTCGCTTAGTATGACAGCTCAAGCTTCGATTGAGCCAGAACAACTCCCAACCGGAGGACCCGGGTCCTTAGAAAACATTTTTCCGCTTTCTGATGAGCAACTCACTCTGCAAGACTTTGCCGAAAGACTTTCAATTCCTTCGGCTAACGCGGTCAATGCAAGTTACACTTGCAGAGCGTGGACTAATTGTCCCTATGGAAACCGTATTTCATGTTGGTCTCAAGGGTACCGCTGCAGTTCATATGTGAATCCTGGATACAGTGTCTATTGTAGTGCTACCTCTAGAAGTGGTTACACCAGATATTGGGTCTACTATTGCTATTGAAATGTGAAGAGCTTGGAGTGGCGGTGGGTGCCCTCAGCATAAACTGCAGAGTGACTTTTTCAACTAAAAGTTTTGCTCTCGATTTGCTCGCCGCCGTCTTAAGATACGACGACATTTACGACAAAAAGTATCACAACACAAAAAGCGTAAAGAAAAACAAGTTGTCTTGGCATGGCTGAAATCTCCCGGGTGTATCCCTGAAATCTAGGCCGTCTTAGGACCTTCGTCAATACCTGGGCGGACCTTGGTCTATTATTCTTTGGTTGGGCGTGGTTAACGGCAGCTCCAAACACTCGCCATTAAAAACTCTCCCTCGTGAGGACATTTTCTTTTCACGCGCCTTTGGCAACTTTTCTACAGCTGCTCTCGGTTTTTAAGTGAGTCTGGCCATCCGTGGGCGGCCTTTCTGAGGCATCCATGCGCTTCAGATCGAGGTACTTTCTTAATCCCGGGATTTTCACCCTACCTTAGAGTCCTGAGAGTACCCTCTCAGGACTGCCGCTTGAGCATTGGGTTTTTTGCTAAGCCCAACCTCTACTCGAAAGCGGAGTCGCAATATTTCAGGCGCCTCCACCAATCCTACCAAACCAGCCCTTCATACCGATTTATGAATATAAGGAAATTTCGGCGGAAAGTGCCTTAACATAGGTTAAAAGCCAACACCGGCTTCACTTTTCTCATAATGGGACGAACCGAAATGATACAGACCAAGTACCAAGATTTTGTAATCTGTACCCTTAAGAGAATCCCAGAATTAGCCGATATAAATATCAAGGGGGAACATCCATGAAGAAGTTTAAAAACTTTTCTAGAAAGCTATTGAAAAATGAGTCCGGCCAAGGAGCTACAGAGTACATCCTCTTGCTAGTTGTCGTTGTCGCGCTTGTTCTTATGTTTAAAAAAGAGATCCAAGCAACGGTTTCTGGCAAAATTGGTGAACTTAAAGAATCAATTGGCCAGGTAAACTAGAGCCTTCGGGTTCTCCAATCTAGGAGGTTGGATGACCATTGAATACGTCCTCTTGCTTTTTGCAGCTTTCTTCTTTGCGCTGAAGTTTTTTATTTCAGCGCCAGCAGACGCGTTCCGTAAATCAGGCCCCCGTTTGGCGGCCCGAGTGGAACAACAATTAGCAACTGGCGATGGATTTAAACCCAAAGGCGCTAGCCAAGAATGGAGTTCTGATCAATGAGAACTCTAAACAACCGCAAGGGCCAATTTGTTATCGAAACCGTACTGATGATGGTTATCACAGTCGGATTTTTTATTTGGGGCATGGGGCAACTGAAGGAATCAAAATTTCTTTCTAAGTTGATTTCTGGTCCTTGGGAAAAAGTGGCCGGAATGATCGAAAGCGGAAACTGGGAAACACGCGCTGTGGCCCAGACCAAACATCCGAATACGATTGATCGAGGTCAATCGCTCGATCCGGGCGACTGATTGAGGAGGATATGAGGGCGTTGAAGAACTTCCCAAAACCAATTCAAAATTCACGGGGCATGCTCTCCGCGGAATTTCTATTTGCACTCGTTATCAGTGCAAGTATGTGCATGGTTTTATTTGCTCTCAACTTTTCTCTCTCCATGGCAGAAGTCGCTCAGTATATCGCATTCTCTAGCGCTCGGGCCCATGCGGCCGGGCAATGGAGCCAAGAAGAACAAACTCAGGCAGCTAAAGACAAATTCGCAGAACTCACAAATAATCCTGTTCTAAAGCCCCTTTTTAACAACTCAGAAGGTGGTTGGTACAAGCTGACCAATTTAGATGTCCGGGGCGGTGGCGCTGACGGATCTACTTTCGGTGGCGACTATAAAGAAACAGCCGATCGAGTCCCTCAAGTCGGTGTGCGTATCGACTTTGTCGCTAGAGTCTTGGATATGACCATTCCATTTTTAGGCAGCACAAGTAATGACCCCGGAAGCGATGGTTTCTCTGCCAAAATAACGGGCCTGATGATCAGAGAACCGACCCAAGAAGAGTGCTATGAACTGCAAATCAAGCCTCGTTATTCGCATATCTTAAAGCTCGATTCTCGCTATGGCACCTTAGGGAACGCCGGCGAGTCCGACTATAAATTTATGGAGGATAACGGATGTTAAAAAAGTCTCCGACCTCTGTTTTGAAAAATGAAAAAGGCATGGCGATTTTTGAAATCGTTCCTATCCTTATTATAATTGTTCTATTCATTAATTTCTCATTGGGGTTTTTCGGCGCCATTCACACGGGTATCCTAAACTCGATTGCCGCCCGCAACTATGCTTTTGAGACCTTTCGATTTCGCTCGAACCTCAGCTATTTCCGTAATGTCTCGAGCAGTGGTGGGACAAATCCAAACTACGACAAAACAAAATTTAGAACTCACGGTATCGGCTCTGATAAAAAAATGGGTTCGAACACTTGGTATGCAACGACTCGCCTGATTGATTTTATGAATTTTCAACCCGCACGCGCCGCAGATCAGATTGGTGCCCCAACTGATCATAACAAAAGTGTGCGCGACCTTGCCGGAGGTCGAAATGAAAAAGTGGGTGTTAATCCGATTTGGATTCGCACCGCTTATGGCATTTGTTTAGACTCTAACTGTGGTACCGCCAACTAGAAAGAAGCAGGACGATATGGGCTCTAACGACACAAGAAATCTTTGGCTCTCCATCGGCGCAGGAATCTTTGCGACCTTTCTGCTTTACAGCTACTCGCAAGAGAAAAAGGCTGAGTACGACAAGCGCTTTGGCTCCACAAAACGTGTCGTTGTCGCCAAAGAAGATATTCCTGAAATGGCTACAATCTATGACACCATGGTGGAAACCCGTGATATGCCGGCAGACTTCATTCAACCAGATGCCGTCAACGTTCCCGATGAAATTATCGGCAACGTCGCTGCCATTCCTATTCGCAAAGGCCAAATGATTGTTAAAAACAATTTGTTAACTCCGGGACCCGACACAGGAATTTCATTGCAAGTAGCGCCCAGCAAGCGAGCTATTACAATTCCTGTTGACGAAGTTCGCGCCGTTGCAAAACTCATTCGCCCTGGCGACCGCGTGGACATCTATGCCGCTGTTGACTCGGGTAAAGGTGTTAATCAAAAACGCGAAGTCTTTACGATGATGAGTGACGCTGTCGTCCTGGCAACTGGTATGAGTATCGTCAATAACATCCCACGTATGTTTGAATTGGATTCGACGGGTAAAAACTTAACGCAGATTGCTCTGACGGGTGATACCAAATATACAACGATCACGATTGAAGCTACGCCAAAGGAAGCCCAGGATCTGTTTTATATTTTATCGACAGCTCCGGGAAATATCTTTTTTGCGCTTCGTAATCCAAGTGATCGCGCAGTACCACCACGCATGCCGAGTTCGACTTCAGATTCACTGATGGGGAAACCTCTGGTGTCCCTGGAATCGGCCCCTCCACCACAACAACAACGTCCTAGTTATATACCGCCAGTGCAACCACAGCAGAGGACTGCGCCACCTCAAAAGCGCAATGGATTTCGGACTTTGTAAGCAGAACTTTTTTGTAGCGGAATCTTTTTAGGGGGAATTATGGGACATAAACTACTGGCTTTAAGCTTCTTATTGTTTGCCGCCGCTCATTCGGCCGACGCAATGGACGACCTTATTGCAGATCCCACGTCGACCACGACAGCGGCAGAGCAAGAAGAAACTGGCACTGCTGAAGAATCTAAGGAAGGCGCCTACCGGTCTCGGAAGTTTATCAACTTAACCGTTGGTATTGAGACGGATGAAAAACTGCCACCACTACCCTCGAATGTGGAATTCAAAGGGGACTTCCGACGAATCGTCACGGCCTCCTACGCCAAAGAATTGGGTATGATTCGCTTTCTTCCTAAAAAGGAGGGTTTTGCAACTCTGACCATTCATGACAAACGTTCGGGCAAAATTGTAGCTGAATATCGTATCGATATCAAAAAGAGTAAACTCGACAAAGTCGTTCGTGAAATGCGTGCCCTCCTTGGTGATATCGAAGGCATCAACATTAAAATCGTGAACAATCGAGTGGTTGTTGACGGGCAAATTCTGCTGCCGAAAGACTTGGCTCGTATCTATAACGTAGTTCAACAGTTCGGGGAACAAGCCTCTTCGCTTGTGACTTTGAGTCCTTTGGCACAAAAGAAAATTGCCGAATTCATTTCTCGCGATATCAACAATCCAGAGATTGAAGTTCGCGCCGTAAATGAAAAAATTATTCTGCAAGGCTGGGCGAATAGCGATGATGAATCCAAGCGCGCTGAGATTATCGCCAAAACCTACTTGCCAGATATCATTATTGAGGCCGCTGAAGAAAAGGGCGTGATTAAAAAACGGAAGCCTGCAAATGACGGCGTGATTAATCTCATTCAAATTAAAGAAGCTGCTCCTAAACCACCGTCTAAGATGATCCAACTTGTAGTCCATTATGTGGAACTCAATAAAGACTATTCTAAGGCTTTCAAGTTTCAGTTCACACCAGAGCTGGGTGACAACTCGCAGATGACTTTCCAAACCGGAGGCGACACGCCTGGTGGAATCATAAGCTCGATCACAGGTACAATCTCAAATCTTTTGCCGAAACTGAATTGGGCAAAGCAACATGGACACGCGCGTATTCTTGAAAGTACGAGCCTCATCGTTGAGGACAGCAAAAAAGGCGAGATCAAACAAGTTACCAATCAGCCCTACTCTGTTATCGGAAAAGATGGAGCCCAAGGTACGGCATTCGCTGAGGTGGGTATCGTGACGGCGATCACTCCGACTTTATTGGGCGAAAAGTCCGGTAGCGTGCACATGGAGATGAGCTTTAAGGTCAGTAGTTTGGTCGGGAACACGCCTGGTGGCGCGCCCATTACTAGTGCTAATGAGATGAGCAGTACCGTCACCGTCCGTGACCGCCAGAGTGCGGCTGTCGGCGGCTTGATCAGAAATGCGACCAGCACGGGCTATAATCGTCCGTCTGGACAAAAGAACCCTATTATCAGTCTGTATGCTTCTAAAGACTTTATTAAACAACAAAGTCAGTTTGTGGTCTTTGTGACCCCAATTGTGAAAGCCTCTGCAAGCGCGGGTTCGGAGCAGATCAAAAAGAAGTTCCGTATGCGTAACTAGTCCGCGTTTAGGCTAAAGTCTCGTAAACGGAACTTTCCATTCTGCCGAAGAGAGAACTGGGGGTCCGAATTGGCTATTAATCCTAATTGTAATCTTATCGCAGTAGTTGGTGGAAAAGGAGGCGTTGGAAAAAGCGTCTTTGCCGCCAACTTTGCTGGAACCTTGATGGCGGAACTCCGCACTCAGGTTCTTTTGATCGATGCAGACTCTAAAAGCGTCGGCGATCAAAATGTGATCATGGGCCTCAAGCCTCAAAAGACTTTAAAGGAACTCGCCAATTTTCAAGGGTCTTTAAACTCGCAACCCCTTTCAAGCTTAGTCACTATGCATCCCTCGGGTCTTGCCTACTTAGGCGCTGTTCGTGGACCTGAGGAACAGCTCAATATTTCACCAGATCTTTTAGAAAAACTTTTAGAGTTTTTTAGCCGAACTTATAAATTTATTATTATCGACGTGGGAAATGACTTGGGTCCAATTCAGATGGCTGTCCTTCAAGAGTCGACAGCAATCATGATCATCACAACTCCGGAAGTTTTGGTTGTTACTCAAACTCAACGTTTGATCAATGAACTTTTGTCGAATACTTTTCCTAAGGACATGTTTCAGTTGGTCATTAACAAAGCCTCGCCGATGGGACTGTCCCCTCAGGCGATCTCGAACCAATTGCAACTTCCGTATATTGGAATCATTCCTCAAGATGAGGCCACTACAAATATGGCACTGCAAAAGTACACGCCTTTTGTGTACTCGGCGCCAAAAGCGCCGATCACAGCGGCCTACTATGATTTAGCCAGACGCCTGACAGGTGGAGTTTTACAAAAACTCAAAACTTTGAGCCGCCCGAAGCCGCCAGCACCAGCGCAAACTTCCGCGGCAGGTGGGAAACTGCCGGCAAATAGTGCAGGCATGGACATACGCACCCTGCAAAAAATTAGAATTCATAATGAGCTGATCCGGACTGTGGATCTTAAAAAACTTTTGGTCGACACCAAAGATGACGAATCAAAAGAAAAAGAAATTCGCGAAAAAACCAAACGCGAGATCACTCAGATCATTGACCGAGAAGCCCCTGAGCTTGCGCGCGAAGAGCGCGGCAAGATTATCAAAGAGGTTCTAGAAGAAGCCTTGGGCTTGGGTCCACTTGAGGACCTTCTTGCAGATCCAGGTGTGACTGAGATCATGGTCAATGGCTTTAAGAAAATCTTTGTCGAAAAAAGTGGAAAAGTTCAATTAAGCCCTGTGACCTTTACCTCGAATGATCATTTGCGCCGAATCATCGAACGCATTGTGACTCCACTAGGACGTCAGATAAACGAGTCATCGCCTTACGTTGATGCTCGCTTGAAAGACGGTTCACGGGTAAATGCTGTGATTGAACCTCTGGCAATCGACGGACCAGCTTTAACTATTCGAAAATTTAAAAAGGGTGGAATCACTCCCGAAAAATATGTGGAGTACGGCAGTATCACTAAAAGCATGGTGGACTTTTTGAGAATCTGTTCAGAGAACGGACTCAATATTGTTATCTCTGGCGGCACGGGTTCAGGTAAAACATCACTCTTAAATATGCTCTCTTCTTTTATTCCCTCTAACGAACGTGTTATCACGGTCGAGGATGCGGCCGAGCTCCAATTGCAGCAAGAGCACGTCGTGCGTCTAGAAACACGACCGGCAGCGATGGATGGTGGAAATGCTATTACCATTCGCGACTTGATTAAAAATGCCCTTCGTATGCGTCCTGATCGCATCATCGTCGGAGAGTGCCGTGACGGCGCTGCTCTTGATATGTTGCAAGCTATGAACACGGGTCACGATGGATCGATGACGACAACTCACGCCAACAGTCCACGAGAATGTCTGGCGCGTTTAGAAACTCTTTGTATGATGTCTGGAATGGATTTACCTATGCGAGCGATACGCGAACAAATCGCTGGTGCTGTGAATCTGATCGTACAGATTTCGCGGCTTTCTGACGGCAGTCGAAAAATTTTGAGTATTACTGAAGTAGCAGGCATGCAGGGCGAAATCGTGACCCTGGCGGAAATATTCCGTTTTAAAGAAACGGGCTATGACAAGAACCGTCGCATCCAAGGCGTGTTTCAGGCAACTGGAACAATTCCAAGTTTCATCCAAAAGCTCAGCGACAAGGGTGTCGTGATTCCTCGAGAGATCTTTGCAAATGATGCGAGCTCGAATACCACAGCTTCAATGGCTCCGAAATCAACGGGCTCTCCTTTGGCCCCTAAGATGCCGGGCGGCGTCCACAACGTGAAGAAGTCGGGGTAGGCCATGAGTTTTTTATTTAACGAATGGGTGATGATCCCAATTTTTGGAATTTGTATTTTTGTTGTTTGTCTATTGTGGTCGGATAGGGCGATTACCTGGTTACACAATAAGAGTCTCGGGCAAAGAACTGAAGTTCTACGTCTCTTGAAAATGATGGGCACTGAAGTCGATGAAAAGAAAGTTACTATTCTGATGCTCTTGATGAGCTTTGGAGTGGGTGCATTAGTCTTTCTAGCGCTCTGGCCTGCCGTTCTGCCTGGCTCTATCATTGGCGCTATCGTGACTGTCGCCGGATTTCAGCTCCCCCCGATGATTGTTAAACTTATCTATGAAAAGCGCTGTACAAGCTTTGTAGACCAAATGGTGGACGGCTTAACGATCATGGCTAACGGAATTAAAGCCGGATCCAATCCACAAGAGTCCATGAAGCGCGTGGTGGAAATCATGGGAGCTCCGATGAGCCAAGAGTTCTCGCAAGTACTTTACCAGATGCAAGTCGGTGATAGTTTTGAAAGTGCCTTGAATGACCTTGGAACCCGAATCGCTCGACCCGACGTACAGATGTTTGTGACATCCATCAATATTCTGAAAGAGACCGGCGGAAATCTGGCTGAAACTTTCCAGACTATTGTCATGGTGATTCGCGAACGCCAAAAGGTAGAGAAAAAAATTCAGGCTCTCACTGCCCAAGGACTCACTCAAGGTATCATTGTGACTCTGATTCCATTTATTTTGCTTGGGGTTTTCACGGTAATTGATCCCAATTTTATTAAGCCCATGTTCAACACAACCCTAGGTCTAGTGTTGCTCTTTGCTATGCTGGGCCTGCAAATTATCGGTGGCGTTGTAATCAAAAAACTTGTTACCATAAAAGTGTAGTTTGTCAGCAGTTTCAAGGAAGAGGTACTGTAATGAGAATAATGCTTTCGGCAATCGCCTTTCTATTTTCTATCCAAGCATTTGCTCTTGTAGATATGAAAAATGCCAATTACTCAAATACTTGGATCGATATGGATGTTCCAGGTGCTGGTTATGATCTTCGTATCGTTCGCACTTACAACAGCCGTTCTCTGTTCAATGGCATGTTTGGCTTTGGCTGGTGTTCTGATTTTGAAACTTCTATGGAAGTCAATGCAGAGGGCAATATCAAGGTCACCGAGTGTGGTGGTGGTGCCGAAGTCACCTTCTCTCCTCGGGAAGTTACTCGGGCCGATGTTAATAAAACAATTAGCGCCATTGTTGGCAAGATTAAGGCCGCTAAAAAAGTCGGCGTGACCGATGCCTACTTAAAGCAGCTCAGTGCTCAATTGCTTGAAGACGATACTTTACGTGCAGACTATTCTCGGCAATACGGATTGACGGCGCCGATTCGTGAAGGATCTAAGTTTTACGCAAATGGAAAAGAAGTCGAATTTTTTACCTTCAATAAAACTTATTACACTCGCACTCTTCCTGATGGCAGCTCTCAACGATTTAGTCCTCAAGGTCAGCTGACTCACATCTATGATAAGAACGGAAACTTTCTTAAGTTTGAGTACGACAAAACCACCATCGCTAAGATCGAGGACAACAACGGCCGCCGCCTCAGCTTTAAGTACTATCCTAACCGAAAAGTGAAGTCGATCGTCGGACCCAATGGATTAACAGCAGAGTATAAGTTTGCCAACCTTGATGACTTGGCCTCCGTGAAAAATGCTTGGAAGAAGACTTATACCTTCGACTATGACGACCTTCACAATTTGACTCGTGCCTCTTGGCCGGATAAAACTTTTGTCGCCATCAAGTATGATAAGAAACGCGACTGGGTTATCGGCTTTACAGATCGCGACAAGTGTATCGAGAACTATGCCTATGAGTTCTCGAAAGATGATCCTCGCTTGCACTATTGGTCCACAGTTAAAAAGACTTGCGGCAAAGAAGTGATTGCGGAAAACCGTTTCGAATTTTGGAATAAACAACGTGCCGATGGCCAGTTCTTCTTGCAACGTGTTTTAACGAATGTCAGCGGCAATATTACAGATATTTCTTATCACGAGGTCTTCGGCAAGCCACTTTCAGTTCGCCGAAATGCGGAGCGTATCTCTTTTGAGTACTTTCCGGATGGCTTAGTGAAAGTAAAGGCCTCTAACAACACTCGCCTGGCTTTTGCTTATGATCCAAAGATCAAAAAAGTTTCCAGCGTGAACACGACCGTCTTTGATGACAAGGGAAAAAACGTGGCGACAAAGGCCACTCAGTTCAAATATGACCCTAAAGGAAATCTTTCTTTCGCACAAAACTCTGATGGGCAAAAGATTTCGATGACCTACGATGCTCGCGGCCGTATTTCAACGATCACCGATCAAGCTAAGAAAGTTGTTAAAATTGAGTATGAAGATCGCTATGGAAAACCCTCTGTAGTCACTCGCCCAGGACTTGGAACCATCCAAGTTAGCTATAAGCCAAATGGTGATATCAACAAGGTCGACAGCAAAGAAGGTCCTTCTGTCGCAATGCAAGTTGCTAGCACTTTTAACAATTTACTTGATATCATCGCTCCTGCTACGGCAGAGCTTTACCTTTAGGAGTGAGCGCTAAATGAAAAGAATATTTCTAACAATTATGACTCTGACTTCGTTGTTGTTTTCAGCATGGGCCGTTGCCGGTAACGATGTGGATCCCAATGAAGGCCGCAAAGGCACAGGAACTGAGGCTCGATCCACGGCGCTGATGGCAGATCCGGAAAACTGCTGCCGCACCTCACAGCCCTCTAAGCCAGCCCTTTTAGGTGACAACACAAACGCCAGACCCTCCGTCCTCCAGCTAGATGACAAGCCAGCAGAAGACAGCACCTCCACAGGCACAAAAAGCACCAAATAGCCTCGAAAGGTACCTGCTTCCTATCGTGTCGATAAGGAACCAGGTACTTATTCGACACGATAGGAAGCAGGTACCTGTCAAAAGTTTATACAATCTTAGAACGCAAAAAGGCCCTGTTATGTCAGGGCTTTTTTTATGGGCGAGACTCTCTTGTAAGTAGCTGAAATGAGGTGAGGGACTGTCTCACCTTGATACGAAATCGTGGCACATCGGCTGCAATAGTCATCATCAACAAGACAGTTCTTAATCAAGGAGAGCCCTATGAACAAGTTCACTAAAACTATTATCGCCCTAACACTTGCTTTTGCTGCATCAACGGCAGCAGCTGCAGATATGAATAAAGAAAACTGCAATGCGCAGGCATCTGTAAATATATGGGATTCAACTGCCGGCAACTCTGGTGTTGTTGGAGTAAAATCTACTACAAAAGTGCGCTCTACAGGAGTCGCTCGCTAATCTAAATTTCAATACAAACAAGAGAGCCTTCCCCCGGGTTCTCTTGTTTTTCCTATTTAGCGAACTGCCTTTTCGTGTGCTCCCTCTTGGAAGCCCTCAACGGTGCTGGCCACCGCATCTTTTGCTCCAAAAGCAAGATTCCGCATAGCCATTGCGCCCCCAGCAGCTGCACTCTGAATGTACTGTGATGCCGGCGACTTTCTTAACCAATGAAATGTATAAGCTTCGATCGAATGATTTCCGACTTTAACCTGGGTCAGAATCACCAATAATGACGTGAACACAAAACACTTAATAATAAATCTAAGTTCTTCCATGCGAAGCATCTCCTGTTTGAGCTAACACCTTGGCAATTTCGTCTATAATCTGATTTTTCGTAAAGGGCTTCGTGAGATAAGAATCAAAACCCGCATCCATGGCATTTTGAATCAACTCCGGAGAATCAACCGTCGAACAGCCTATGATTTTTACTTCTGGATGGAGTTCTTTAATGGCTCGAGCAGTTTCAAGTCCGTTGCGCAAAGGCATGACCATATCCAAAAATACAACCTCTGGAAGCGTGTCGAGCACTAAGCGCACGCCTTCTTCGCCATTCTCAGCTTCGCCGACGCAAACGCCACCGCTATCGATCACAATATTCTTGATCAATTCGCGTAAAAAGGCCGCATCATCGATGACTGCAAAACGTACTCTCATGCTTTAAGTATAGGGACGAGGCGGGGCCTTTGTGAAGGGATTCTAATGACCCCAACGATAGCCTAGCGAAAACAGATAAAGCGAATTTGTCACACTGACATTGTTTGGAGTAGTACCTGTACTTGGGTCGAGTGCACCCGCAGTACCACTAAAAATATTTCGTTCAGACGAGATTCCCAGTCCCCAGATCATCTGACTTTCACGATCGAATTTCCATTCACCACCTAAATCAAGACCCACTCGCGAACTTTCTTGAATAGAACCGGAATTCAATACAAAACCCGTTTCCGCTTCACTATGCTGCAATCGTGGAAAAAAAGTTCCACCAATGGTCCACGCATAACTCACAGAGGTTGGGAAGCGACCCTTTACACCCACGCCTAGTCCGCTGGATTTCAAGCGCCCCCGAGTGGTGCTGGTGCTCGGAACATTCATCTTGTTATCAGATAGTAAAATTGAGAACTCCGACGAGTTCGACTTACGAGAAACTCCAAAGAACTTTCTAAAATTCAATCCCAAATCCACAAACTCGTATTTTGCCGGGACTCGTGAAGAACTGCCCACTTCATCGACGTCAGCCGCGAATGAAAATAGAATCTGACCACTCAGACCAATCAAAGGGGTGAGCCAAACGTTGGCCCGAATTTTTAGAGTGTTGAAATAGCTTTGATAGTCTCTAAATGAGTAGTTTGATGCGGAGTCATTATAGATCACTGTTGGAGCCAGTTCAATTTCAACTCTGTTATTGCGGATATCGTCTGGGTGAACCTGTTCACGATAGAACTCTTGAATCTTGCTCGCACCATCGTTAAATATACTTTGCGCTTGGACACCGATTCCGGGCTCCTGCACCTGGACTTCTGTCTCGACTATCTTGGAATCTGAGGCAGCAGTGGCCTCCATAACGACGTCTGTTGTTGCTAACGCCGACGCTCCTACCATCACAACGACACCTTCCTTTTGAGACGCCGCAAGTGAGGCCCCAGGCATGGCTTCTTTTGTCATTGTCTTTGTGGGTAACTCTGTGGGTAAAGTTTCGCTATTCGATTTATTCTTAGCTCCAACTGAGTCTGTGACCAGACCTTCAGCTTCCGATGCCGGAACTCGACTCTTCGTCGCAGAACCACTTTTTCGAATTTCGTAACGACCTGAAGAGAAGCCCTCTAGACTAGACTGCGCCTGACCATGAAGGGTTGCTAAACTTAAGCCGACAAAAATGAAAGTGCGCTTACAAAAAATCATAGTTTTATTTCGGTTCACGGTCTGAATTACTTGATGTCAAATTGACGGGAAATCAGACTCAAGGCAGAATTATTTTATGAACTCAATTTCATTGCGCTTCCTTCTAATTTTGACCTGTTTTGCATCCATCACTTCGTCTGCCTGGGCCCAGACAAATGCCCAGAATACCTACGTCAGCACGGTGGACCAAGATCTTGCAATTAAGTCGATCATTTTGGTTCCTACGACAGATAATGTTGATGGAATTTATGCTCGGCCGATTCAAGAGGAACTAAAACGCTTGTTAAACGAAGACAAGCAATGGTCCCTTGCAAGCTATCCGAAAGATTTCAAAACGCGTTCAGAATTTCTTGATGAAAATCCTAACGAAGTGCAAAAACTTTTGAAAGCGGGCAATAGCGAGGCCGCTTTGACTTCGAAAATTTTGCGAGGCCCTAAAGGAATTTCCATTAGCCTCACGCTTTTCGTCGGCCGAGAAGGCCTACCACTACTGCAAGAGGAGTTAACTGACTATAAGGGTTTTGACCTCGCCGACGTAAAAACGGAAACTAAAAGACTCTTTGAAAATATTAAAAACAAAATGCCTTTCCGAGCAACCATCTTGAGTCGGCGCGGGCAGCAAGTGACGCTGAATTTAGGCAGCAAGTATGGGTTGAAGCAAGACAGCCGTGTTTCTGTTGTGCAAATTATTAAAATCAATCGTCATCCAAAACTAAACTTTATGATCAGCACCGAAAAAGAGGTCCTGGGTCGAGTAAAACTTTTTAAAGTGGAGCCCTACTTGAGTTTCGGATTTGTCGAAATGGAAAAAGATTCAGGCGTTATCACCGTCGGCTCAAAAGTTTTACCCGATGAATTTATTAAATACGCTGTCCCGGTAACAACTCCATCTGGAAAAGTCTTGCAAGACATCACCACTCGTCCGGACAGCGAAGTCGCGTTTGGCGAAGACCCTCAAGAGTGGTTGCCCGAATCACCTGCGCAGTACGGTAAAGTAGAACTCTTAGGCGGAATTTCTAGCTACAGCCAAAATACCAAATTTGCCGACTCCACACTGGGATCTATCACTGGCACCAGCAATATCGCACCGAACCTTTTGGTACGCGGTGAGCTCTGGCTGAATCCCGAGTGGTATATGGGGCTTCTTTTGCGCCAATCCGTTTATTCAGTCAATAACACTTTGGCCGGCTCCTCCCCAGGGAATTTAAATATGGGAATGAGTCAATACGGCGTAAGCCTGGGCTACAACTTCTTGCTGACTCGGGATTTCTTTGGTCCAAAAATGCAAATCAGCGGAGGCTATTCGAGCACGACCTTCAATGTTGATTCCAGTACACCCACTGCCTTCACAACAATGCAATACGGTGGCCTGCTCTTGGGCCTTGCAGGACAATTTCCAGTTTCTGAAGAAATCCCTCTCGATATCGGCGCCAAATTCGACTTGTATTTAAATCCCACAATGAACGAATCCGGAAAAACCAGCGGATCTTCGTCTACGAGCAAGATCAATTCATTCGGATTCTTTATGGATTACCGAATGAAAACTCGCTTCAAAATTCGCGGTGAATTGCAGTTTGAATACTACGATTCAAACTTCAGCGGCACCGGCACAAGAGAAAACTACTCCGCCACTTCGATCTCACACAAACTAACCACCCTCTTCGGCGGCATCCAATACCTCTTCTAAAAGGTGCCTGGTGACACTTTCAAGCTGGGGTGCGTTGCAAAAAGGCACGGCGTACCTTTTCCCCTGCTCCCCCATTTTCCATAAAAAAAGCCTGGATTTCTCCAGGCTTTTTAAATTCACTAAAATGAAAAGGGCTTGCCCACCAAGCTTTAACGTTAGGCGGGCAGGGAAATTACATCATTCCGCCCATGCCACCCATGTCGCCCATTCCTGGCGCGCCAGCAGGCATTCCTGAGTCCTTCTTAGGAGCTTCAGCAATCATAGTCTCAGTCGTTAGCATCAATGAAGATACAGACGCTGCATTCGTAAGAGCACAACGAACCACCTTAACTGGATCGATAACGCCGTCTTTGATCAAATCTGTGTACTCGTCAGAGTAAGCATTGAAACCCCATGAAGCAGATTTGTTCTGAAGGATACGATCCAAAACGATCGCGCCATCAAGACCCGCATTTGCAGCGATCTGACGAATAGGCTCTTCACAAGCACGCTTGATGATCATCGCGCCGAATTGCTCTTCTTCTTGGAATTTAGATTTATCAACTTTCAAAGAAGCGCGAAGCAAAGCAGTACCACCACCAGCAACGATACCTTCTTCAACCGCAGCGCGTGTCGCGTTCAATGCGTCTTCAACACGGTGTTTTTTCTCTTTCATCTCAACTTCAGAAGGAGCACCTACGTGGATAACAGCTACGCCGCCAGCCAGTTTCGCCAAGCGCTCTTTCAATTTCTCTTTATCGTAGTCAGAAGAAGTCTCTTCAACTTGACCTTTGATAGCAGAAACGCGAGCTGCGATGTCTGCTTTTTTACCAGCGCCATCGATAACTGTCGTGTTGTCTTTGTCGACAACGATACGCTTAGCAACACCCAAGTCAGCAACAGTTGCTTGCTCAAGTTTCAAACCAATGTCTTCAGAGATAACTTTAGCACCCGTCAAGATAGCGATATCTTCAAGCATTGCTTTACGACGGTCACCGAAACCAGGAGCTTTAACAGCACAGATGTGAAGAGTGCCGCGAAGTTTATTCACAACCAAAGTTGCCAATGCTTCACCTTCAACGTCTTCAGCAATGATCAACAATTGACGACCTTGCTTAGCAACGCCCTCAAGAATTGAAATCATATCTTTCATAGAAGATATTTTTTTGTCATAAACAAGAACGTAAGCATTCTCAAGAACAGTTTCCATTCTCTCTGCATTCGTTACGAAGTACGGAGAAAGGTAACCACGGTCGAATTGCATACCTTCTACAACTGTTACTTCAGTTTTAGCAGTTTTAGACTCTTCAATAGTGATAACGCCTTCTTTGCCGACTTTATCCATTGCGTCTGCCAACATTTGACCAATTTCTTTGTCATTGTTTGCAGAGATAGAACCAATTTGTGCAACTTCGTTTGAACCCTTAACAGGCTTAGACATAGTTTTCAGTTCATCAATGATGATGCCGACCGCTTTGTCGATACCACGCTTGATAGACATTGGGTTGTGACCTGCAGAAACTAGTTTAGCACCTTCGCGATAGATCGCTTGAGCCAAAACAGTTGCCGTTGTTGTTCCGTCACCAGCTTCGTCGTTGGTTTTAGAAGCAACTTCTTTAACCATCTGCGCGCCCATGTTTTCGAATTTGTTTTCAAGTTCGATTTCTTTAGCAACAGTCACACCGTCTTTAGTGATCATAGGTGAACCGAAAGATTTATCGATAACAACGTTGCGACCTTTGGGTCCCAAAGTTACTTTTACTGCATTAGCTAGAACATTCACGCCTCTTAGGATGTGGCTGCGTGCGTCTTCTGAAAAAATTAATACTTTGCTCATGAGATATCTCCGTTTGATTGGAATTTAAAAAATTAATTCAAAGTGACGAGTGGAATTAGTTAAAAACACCCAATACGTCTTCTTCACGCATCATCAAGTACTCAGCTCCTTCAAGCTTCAACTCGGTACCTGCGTATTTGCTGAAAAGAACTTTGTCGCCAGCTTTTACTTCCAATGGAAGAATTTTGCCGTCTTCAGTTACACGGCCTTTGCCTGTCGCAATGATTTCACCTTTTTGAGGTTTTTCTTTTGCAGTGTCTGGAATGAAAAGTCCGCCAGCAGTTTTTTCTTCTTCTGCCATTCTGCGAACGAGAATTCTGTCGTGAAGTGGGCGAACGCCGATTTCGGTCTTAGCCATGAAAGCCTCCATTGATAATTTAAGTTTGTTTCAGTGGAGGTAATATGAATTGCCCTGACTGGAAGTCAAGGTTTGTGACTTAATTTTTTTGTTAGGTTAAGTTTTTTACTAGAAATATCAGGAGCTTAAACTTACTTAGTGGATTCCTTGGTTATATTCGAAGCGCTCGGCGGCAAGTCCGACTGATGGGCACCAAAAACTGAATTGGCATACGCCGTCATAAGCTCCGCCACTTCTTCGGGACTCAATTTTCCTGCGACTTCTTGAAATGCGGACTTCTTGTTTTGCACCTTGATAAGGTAGCCCACAAAATAATCCGTAACCGAAAGTTCCTGAGCTAATTCAAGATCATACACTTCTTCGTTCATAATTTTTTCTAAACGGCCCAAGGTTAAATCCTTGGTCGGGGCTGCCTCGAGTTGACCTCTTTTTGCCTTTGCGAGGTTCGGATCCGTACCGATACTTTTTTGGGTTTCTATTTGGCTCTTAAGCGAGGTGACTTTTGCCTGAGCAAAAATAACGCGGTCATTCTTCCACTCTCGATAGCTCTTAATTCCCGTACCCGCTTGCACCGACAAAGCCGTGAGCAGCATAAAGGCCACTAGGGGTAGATGTTTTGCAATACCGTGCATTGAGGTCCTCCAACGACGTCCTATACATATCAGTCGCACATAGTACAAAGCTCATGCCCGCCAAATAGTTGCCCTATTGTGATATATAAGCTTTGAGCGTTTTTATGGGGACCAAATGTGTCAACTTGAGCCGTAAATGGCGCCCCCCGAAAGCTGACCATCGGATTGAACATCCACAGAGTTCACAGAATTATTTTTGGAGTTGAGCGAAGTTCAGGCTCTTTTTATAGAAGTTTGAGTAATCCTTAAAACGGATAGCTGATGCCACCCAACAAGTTCATTTCGTTGGCTGTCGCATTCGATGGGCCCGTTAAAGCCAGATATCGGAATGCCATTTTAACACTCCATCTTTCGTTGATCTGATATTCAGCGCCAAAGCCCGCACCAAAGCCCGCGTAAGAAGTTGCTGTAGATTGATACTGACGTTGATGAAATGATGCTTCCACATAAGGTCGCCAGTAGGTACTTGAGATATAGTGGACTTCGCCTTCTTCAAAAGATTCCGAAGCCGTGGAGGTCATTGGAAAATATGCCAGGGAAAGATCCGGGCCATACTCCAAGTCGCCGCCAATAGTTTTAGTAGCACTTAAGGAATATCCCAAACCTACTTCAAGAGACGGCTGCAGGGCGTATCGATACGAAATTAAATACAAGCCAATGCCTGAAAGAGAGCCGCTCGCACTGCCAGTTTGCGCATTGATTCCATAGCCACCGAACATAAAATCCAGTTTGCCTTTGGACCAAGCGCAATTAGAAAAAAGGAGGACACAAAGCATCCCCGCAAATATCAACTGCTTCATGCCGGAACCGACCGAATCTTTTCTTCTTCCGAAACATCAAACTCCGGTCTCGCGACCACAAGAGACAGCGACTTTAGAACAGCCGCTACTCGTTCGCGCGCTTCACCCACGCGGACCATTGACACAGAGCCTGAATCAAATCCCTTAAGAAGCTCAAAGTAACGGAATTTTTGCTTATCCGAAAAACAGGCTTCTACAAGTTTACGCTCTTGCCGCGAAACATTGAACATCGCAAGAGCCCAGTCTTCAATTTTGATTCGCGGAACTAAGTCCGCAAATTTCTCTTCAGCCAACTCAAAAACCGGATAAAACGCTGGACGTAGTTCCGAAAGATACTGATCCGGGGAGGCTTGATAGATTTCTTTTTCTACCTGCGGATCGGCAGTTTTCAAGAACCCAAGAAGGTCCTTCTGGCTTTTAAATCTCTCCAACACTTGAATGTCGCGCAAAGGAACCAATACAAAAGCACGCTCTTTGAGCTCCTGAATTCTAGCTGATTTCAAAGGCTGTGGAGAAAACTGTGGATCTAATAAAACTCCCCAGGCTCCCGGATAAACTTCTCTTGCCGCCTTCAATGAAAGTGCTCTTGGTAAAAAAGCGAGTATTGAAAAGGCGTCCGCTTGCGGTAAGCCTTTAAAAAATTCGCTTCGCCTGTCATCAAGTCTCCAAATCAGAATCAACAGCTCTTGCCAGTCCTGCTGAAGTTCATTTCGCGTCACCCTTAAACACTTGTTAAGAGTGTCGATACAGGAGCTACGCACCTCTCCTGGCTCAGAAAGGGCCCACAACCATGCCTCACCGGAGGAATAAGAAAAAAGTTTTTTTCGAGTATCGAAAGGAAATTCTGATAAGAAGGCGCCAAATCCAGACGGGTCCTCTTTGGCAAAGTTATCTAATATGCCCATATCTTCAAAGTTTGGAAAAGACGCCGTGTCTTTTAATATCTGAATACCTACATGCAAGATCTCGCGCATTTTAATGGGATCGCTGAATCGAATGTCTCCACCCACACCGGAGCCACGCGATTTTTCTGCCGGCTCGCTGGCAAAAGCAGGAAGGGGAGTTGGGTTGTTGTTAGAATTTGTTTTGTTCGACTCGCGGAATCCCTCTTGTAACGAACTAGAAAGTCGTTTCGCACCAAACCACGTCGCGGCCCAAAGCCCCGCTAAAATAAAGAGTGCCAACATCAAGCCCACTGGTAACCACACCGTAAGAACCGGGGAGTCTTCTTGTTTACTCCATTGACGCTTTTGAATTTCTACGGCGTCACGAGCATCCAGTAAGCTCAGATTTTTGCTGATAGCTTGTTTGAGTTCCGCCACCTCGTCATCGCCAAGACTCGAAGGAATGGACACATTCACCACAATCTTACGCACACGACTTAACAGCGCAACAGAAGACAACGCCGGGTCATCCCACTCGTCCACGATCTCTTCATCTTTCAGGTCATAATAAGGAAGTTTTTCAGTCACACCTCGTCGAGATTGTTCTCGCATCAGAGGATCAATTGACACCGTTACAATAAAGGGTTTGTTGGGAAAACGCCCCTTCAAGGTGTCCAGCGCCTCTTGGGATAAACTCTTTTCAAGTTCAATAACCCGAGGGTGACGTTGAGCTTGAGCTCCGGCATCAAATGCTGATGTCAAACCCAGCAACAATGTGAACAGTAAAACTAGGGTTTTCATAAAACCTCCGGTTGAATAACTAAGACAACTTTTCTGGCGAAATCCAAGGACGCGGCTGGACTGCGCTGCTCTGGTTTAAGTGCGGCAAGCTCTTGTGCGGTCATATTCAGTTCGCCATAGCCACCGACTTGCAAACGTTCAAGTGGAATTCCCGCCTTCTGTAAAACACGCATGGTCGCAATGGCTCTAAGCGCGCTGAGTTCCAAATTATCTTTAAATCTTCGGTTGCGACTGGCATCGACCTTTCGACTGTCCGTAAAGGCCCGAATTCCAATTTTAAAATTTCCGGCATAGGGCATATAGGTTGCCACAAACTCTTGCAGGGCCTTGCGACCCTCTTTCGTTACTTCTATCTGTCCAGATGGAAAAAACGACATCGCCGGAAATTCTACAATAATATGGTTTTGCTGATCATGCGCGAAACCTTCAATTGGCGACGCCTTTAAGGCCTTTACCAAAGCCAGACGTAAACTCGAATTCGGAGCTGAATCTTCGTTTATCGGATTGATAGAAAAGAACACAATAAAGAAAGTTAAAAGCAACGTGACCATGTCACCGTAACTAACGGCCCAGGTGCCTTCGCTGTCAGCTTCAGCTTCCGAGTGGCTAATCATGCATCCATCCCCGCGCCTTGAAGGTCATGCATTTTAAGCTGATCTCTTTCCGGTGCAAACGAATTCAATGTTTCCTGCGCTTCAAGCATGGAGGTTTGCTCCGCCCTCATCATCACTGAGGAAATGGCAATTTCGCCAAAGACCTCTTCCTCGCTCAAGTGTTTCACTATTAACTCGCCGGCGGGATTAATCACCACATTGGAAAGAATCAGTCCATACATTGTCGCAACAAGTGCAAGTGCCATTTCAAAGGCCGTCTGTTTTGCGCTTTGTCCCTTTGAAACTCCATTCATAACGTTAACCAGACCCAAAACTGTTCCCATCAAACCGAAAGCAGGTGGGTATTTTGAAAGTGATTTAAAGGCATTTGCTATTTTTTTATGGCGACGGCCATGCTGCAGGACTCGTTCCAAAAGAATATTTTTTGCCTTACTTCCTTCGATTCCTAAATCTAGCAATTCAAATCCATCGCGCAATATGCGTTGATAAAGATGAGTTCCCGTTGATTCCACTCGGCCACTTTGCAATGCACTCAGACAGTCTTGCAAAACCTCTTTACTAGAAAGTGGCTCTGTCTTAAACAGCCGGCGAGTCGCCAGCTTCAGATCGTCTTTAAGTCCCCAGGGCATCAGGACGAGGGCCACGGAAATCGTACCGCCAAAAACCATCAAAAGTGCTACCAAATCAAAATAGGATCCAGCACTTTGATTTAAATGTGACATCGCAGCCGCGAAGGTCACTATTGCTAACAGGATTGCGACAGGAAATATACTCATGTACCAGTCCCCTTATAGTCGGATAATCTTTGAATCATATTTTGAGTATCTAGGTTTCGGGGATTCAGCTCTGCCGCTTTTTTATAGGACTGGAGGGCCTTGCCAAGATCCTTTTGAAGATAGTAAACATTTCCCAAGAGCTCATGAAAAGTCGAAACGCTGGGATACTGAGTTGAATATACCAGCAGGGTTTGAGCAGCTCGTTCAAACTCTCTTAATCGAATCATCTGTTGAATCTGTGCAACGCCGCCAGCAACTTTGTCTAAATTTTCTTCGTTGTTGGACGACTTCGCATTTTCTTTTAACCTAACTGATATAGATGTCGCCCGACTCATGTGGGAAGGGGGCACAACGACATGTTCACTGGAATAGCCGTCTTTAGAAACAGTTAATTGAAAGCTTTCGCCTTGCTGGACAACCTGGGCTTCTCCAACCTGTAAAGGTGTCTGGCCAATTTTTGCAAAACTTCCGCGCGAAGACTTTAGATAAACATCTGCTCCTGTCGGTTCACTTTGCACCTGCAACGAGGACGACGCACATGCCGAAATCAGAATCATATATACTGCGAGTAAGCTGGTTGAAATAAATCTCATGCTGCCGTCTCCCTTAAGTCTTACCACCATTTTTTCACCTTACGTATGACGCTTCCGTCACGCTCTCCAATATAGAGGTTTCCGTCTGCATCAAAAGTTAAACCATAAGGTGTGAACAATAAGGCTTTAATTTTCTTAATTCCTGAGGTGGCATCGATTCCTAAACCTTCATGTTCTTTAAAAATTTGACTGCCTGCTCGAATATTCGAACTGTCCGCGCCGACCACTAATTCTTTAGCTCCATCGGATCTTTTAACACAAGTGACCCTGTGAAATCCTGCGTTTCCATCTGGAAGTTCATAAACGGTGAGTGCCGTTTGAGATGCCGTTGTCGTATTCGTGGCAGTAACATTCGTCATTCCTGATCCGCTGGTATAACAGATGAGATCTCTTAAGGGATCACTCGGGTCTTTATAGACAGTCAGGCCAATCGCGTACCCGTCGATAATAGTAATAACTCTTTTTACTTCATTAGCGGGGGCTGTGACTCCAGCGATGTCAACGTCAGCACCGGACATATTAATATACTTAATGTCACTTCCTGATTTATTAGACTGATCGATCACAAAAAAGTTAGTTGGATGACGAGGATCCGCAATAATTGATAGTGGGTATTCAAAACGGGCATTCGAGAAGGTTCCCTCAGAATTTCCGGCCGTTCCACAAAGTCCGGCGAAGGTGTTCATAGTTCCAGCTGGTGTAACTTGTAGAATGCAGTGCCTTTTAAACTGAGTCATATAGATACTGCCATCATTCGTCGTCGTTAACGAAAAAGCTTCCTGTCGAGCACTCGTAGCGACGGTTCCGCTTGCGGACTCCGAGTTACATCCCAAACTCCAATCACCTGAAATGAGTCCTACTCGTCCGTTATCAACAGAAGTTCCATAGAAGCTGCCGTTTGGAAGACTTGAATTGTAAAGATAAACTCCGCAACTTCTGTTACCGCCGCTTGTCCAATGTCTATCCAATGCTAAAAGATTACTGTTAAGGAAAGTAATTCCACGTATTCCGTGCAACAGCACATTGCCGGGCGCTTGCATGTTTGAATAAGTTCCGTACCCTTGACCCAGCACCGTACTAGCAAGTCCCGTATTGAGGTCCAAACGTCGAACTCTATTATTTTCGTTCTGTTTTCCATCCACCATAAAGTGGGCTGGTGTCGAAAGTCCTACGTCGGAAGTATCTACAAACAAGAGACTATTGTCAGAACTTCTAAAAAGTATGTCCGTCAAATAGTGAACACGCATATTCGGAGCATCCACCGGTGGCGAGTCGGGAGACGATCCTGTTTTTGGGTCCGACGCATACAAGAGTGAATTGATATCACCATCTATAACAGAGACATTCAGCTGACGGATGCGATAGCTGGTATGCTCAACAATCGTCAGCTTATTGTCGACTATACTTAGACCATAAGGCGTCAGAACTGTGTTGCCACTCGCTGGTTTGGCATTACCGGTGTAGTTTCCGGTTCCCGTTCCCCAAATTGTAGCCGCTCTGAAACCCGCAATTGCCGCTCCACCGATTTGTTTCGCCACATTTTCATTGTTTGCATAAAGCACTCGATGCGATTCGGTTGAGGTTACGTAAAATCCCCGGACAAGCCCCCCTGATTCATCAATGATCAGACCCCGCGGATAGCCAAAGCGAGTCGCCGCCGGAGTCCCGCCGGCATTTCCTCCACAGTTTACGTCACCGTAAATAGTTTGCACCGTGTTTTGTGCTACGCTGATGGTTCCAGTTCCAGTCGAATTCACCATCGTGAGACCCGCCGGAGTATTCAGGTTCACCGCACGAATATGACAGGAATTTGTGGCAACTTGTGTAAAATAGAGATTTTTATTGCTATCCAAAGCTAAGGCCCAAGGGATATTGGCGCGACCCGCACCAGCAGAAAAGATGGCACCGTTGGCGTTAGATGCACCCGTGCGGCTATTTCCATCCAGCAGGCCCACCAGGACTCGCGCTGTCCACAATGTGTAGTCAGGATTTGAGATATTCACTTCTTTGATCGCATGGGTCGTACTGCAGCTAACAAAAAGTTTGTTATTTGTTTTATCCAAGGCAATGCCAGCAGCTCCACCGCAAACGTGATCTCTCGCGGGTCCTCCGTCGGCGTTGCAACTCGGGAATGAGGTTGAGCACTGATAGTTCGTTTCGTTACCAAATATGCGATAACCTTTTCCTGTACTATCAATTCGAACGACACGATGATTTCCACGATCCGCTACATAGAGATGATCCGCTGCCGAGTCATATATAATCATTTCCGGATAACTGAGTTTAAAGTTTGAATAAGTATAGGCGGCATTATTTTCCAAACTTCTTCCGCTCGCGCCATTGCCAATAAGCGGCTTAATTTCCCCGACAGCAATGCTAGCACCTAGAACAGTTTGGGCCTTGTCCGACCGGTTGTAGTACCAAACCACGTGACTGGCGGAGTCCGAAATGAACAGATTGCTAACGGGTGTAATGCCATCATTATTTAGAACCGCATGAGTCGCGATATAATTGGGCCGCAACTTAAATTTATCCGTAGCGACATCAAATCTGCCGTTTCCATTTAGATCAATTCCCAAACCAGGTGCTCCAACCAAAGTGCAAATTTGGCCTGACTCTAGCTGATTACATTCATCACTGAAGTGATTAAATGATAAACTCCATGAAAGCGTATTCGAACTTTCAAAGTCGGTTGGCCGACTTTCCCGAGCCCGAACAGAAACCGTGTGGCTTCCAACGAGGCTTTGATCCGGATTGTAAATCAGTTGGTGGGGCGTTCCAAGGTTGATACTCATATAGGCTGGCAAACCTGAATAGGGAGTATCGTAAATGACGCCATCAATAGTCCAGGTATAAGCCAACGTATCTAGATTTTCATCGCTGCCTGCTACTGAAAATGTCATGTTCGGCGTACTGTGATGACGCGCGATTGTGGTCGTCGACGGGGATTGGCCACTCAAAACGGGTGGCTTATTTAATAAAACTTGAACTGAGTACGAAGACTCCGCCCCAGTTCCATCCGTCACTTTTGCTTTTAGAGTATAGGGACCAAGACCTGGCAAAGAATCAATCGTCGATGCAAAGAGGGTCATCACGGTACTAACTTCGCCAGGAAGTGGAGTGCTTTCAAGTTCCCAAGAATAACTAAGTGGGGGAACTCCGGTCACGTTGATCATCGTAAATGTTTTTGATCCTGAACTTGGAATAATGACATAGGGACTGGTGTTCGGAGACACGCTATCAATATTGGCCACGCCAGAATTGACTATCGTCACACTCCAGGCGGGGCTGATGATTGTCGTGTCGTGACCATCAGACACTTCCACAGAAATAGTTGCTATACCTGAAAGCGTACAGTTCGGAACAAAGTCTGCTGTGGCTCCGCTGCCGGTCGAAGTTTTATTAATAAAGAAACTTGTTCCGGAGGCCCCATTTACTTTCCAAGTATAAGTGAGTGAGTCTCCATCGACGTCTGCGGTGGTCACACTTAAAGCCAAGGACCCCGCTCCGCACGTAACGCTGTTTCCAGCGGCACCAGGAGTTCGAGCCGAAATTGTTGGTGGAGAATTTTTCCGAACTTGAAAGACATGGTTATCTGAGCTGGACCCATTAGAGGCAACGACCTTCACGGTATGAGTACCAACGGGTAAACTCGAGCCGACCAAGTTGTAGAATGAGTTTCCAGAAGTAGATTGCTCGACATTATCAATCGACCAAGCATAAGTGAGTCCACTGCCAGCGCTCGGATCCACCGTCACCGCAAATGTGGTGCTCGTTGATTGAGTGACCGTCACCGGATCGGCAATGGGAGTATAACTAACTATTTTGACTAAACTTTTTTTCTGGGGATCAACATCAAGAATATCACCAAAGCTGCTGCCACCACCGCCACCAGTGCAAGACAACAACGACCCGAGCGAAATTCCGAACAGGAAAATGTACGCAGACAAAACTTTCGTGTTAAATTTCTTTGTTAGCATAAACAACTTTTCGGCCTGTCCCTGTCTCATCTCGAGTTACAAATATGAAGTCCTTCCTTATTCTCGCTACTTACGGGGAAATTTGCCCTGCAAATCGAACAAGATATGAGGCGAAAGTCAGGCTGGTTGCAAAGATTTAATAAAAGCGACCTGGGCCCCTGACCTTGATCTAAAGTGCTTACAATACAGACGTTATATAAAAAGAACCGAGCCCGGAGGGAGCCCGGAGGTACGCCGTACCTTTT
>JBBKWD010000042.1:0-11853 GCA_037968775.1 Bdellovibrio sp. | reverse complement strand
ACGCTGTTTGTGTTTTGGTTTTTCATCAACGGGTGCCCATCCGGCGCCACCACTGTCCTTGTTAGTTCTGGAATAGTGATTTGAAAGGGGAGAGTTATCCTCTTGAGATGGGTCATAACCCATTTTTTTGCCAGCGCCAATGCCATGGCCAACGGGATCTTGTTGCGAGCCTCTATTTCCCTGCTGCAGGGCCGCGGCCAAATCTGATGCAGAAGGTCCTTGTGAACTGGTATTGCCTTGTAAATCAGGATCCGGACCGGGTGCCATTCCCATGCCAGAGGCGGAGGGGTTATGACCTGAACCGGGGGCATAGCCGCCAGGTGAAGATGGACTGTGCTGTGAGACCGGGGCATAGCCACCCGATGCCGAGGGGCTATTCCCAGCGCCAGGAACATAGCCGGATCCCGAAGAGGAGTTTCCAACAGTACCCGGAGGAGGCATATAGGCCGAACCGCCACCAGCGGCGTTTTGATTTTGTCCGTTAGAATTTTGCTCGGAACCAGGAGGAAAATATCCGTTCGGGCCTTGTTGCCCCTCGCTCTTACCGCCTTGCATGAAGGAAGCATCAGAGGAGGAGTTTCTATCTCCGGAGCTAGAAGAGTCGGAAGCGTCGGCTCCCAGCATTTGTGCAAGAATATTTTTGGCACTTTCACTATTAAAAGACCCACCACCCTTGATCGCAATCAAATTTCCGTTCTCATCGGTTTCGGTGTTATTTGTGGATTGATAGTCCGCAGTGGCAGCTTTTGCCACCTGATCTTTGTAATATTTGTTAACGGTTCGTTCGATCGCGGGTCCTGTGATCGGTGGGTATATTAGATATTCGGTTGAGGATGAACTTAAAAGTTTATAAGAAGCCGTTGATGATTCTTCCGCAAAGGCGATCACGCAAACTGGAAAGGCTTGGACCAGAACTTTTGGCAGGTTGCGTACTTTTTTATTGGGATGATCGACACTTATCATGACGAACGAAGGTTGCTCTTGGACGAGGTAAATTAATGCTTCTTTGAGATTGCTCGTGGACTTAATTTTCCACTCACGATTGCGCAAGAACCCCTCAGCAGCCAGCATACTTTGCGGGTTACCCTTGATTATAAGTAGGGACTTTTTCTGTTCTTGCTCCATTTTCCAAAACCTCAAACGTGAGTTCATTTGTATTCTTAACGGTTTAAACCCTAAGTTAAGAGAGATATTCGGAGATGATTTAACTGACGTTACAGGGGTTTAACAAAGCCCAGTACCTAAGGCCAAACGAACACAATACACTTGTTCGAAAGGTGAGGAGACTCGCTCTGTCCTTGGCCCCGTAAACAAATCCCATTAGAATAATTTTATGAAGAAACAAGCGCTGCTCAGTCCGTCATTTTTTGTGCCACCAAATGAAAATCCTGAAAGTCTTTTTGGCTGGAAGAAAGTGGATTGCGAGATTCGCAGTCGGTCAGGGGAACCCATTTTTTCAATGAAAAATGTAGAAGCTCCGGAGTCGTGGTCCCAACTAGCCATCGAGATCGCAGCGAGCAAGTATTTTCGAAAATCGGGTGTCGGTAAAACTCGGGGAACTGAAACTTCAATTCGGCAATTGGTTGATCGTGTGGTCAGTGCACTGGTCGGATCTGGCATTAAGCAAACGGGATATTTTTCTTCCAAAAAAGATGCGATCACATTTGCAAAAGAACTCAAATATATTTTGCTTTCCCAGCGAGCGGCATTCAATAGTCCGGTGTGGTTCAACGCGGGTTTGTGGGAAAGTTATAAAATTGTTTCCCCGAGTGAACACTATGCTTGGGATGAGAATAAAAAGGCGATTGTTGCCACACAAAATGCTTTCGTTAGGCCGCAGGGGTCGGCCTGTTTTATACAAAGTGTGGAAGACTCTATCGAAGGTATTTTTGATCTAGCAAAAACAGAAGCTAAGCTTTTTAAGTACGGATCTGGCACTGGCAGCAACTTTTCAAAACTGCGCAGTCGCTATGAACCATTAAATTCAGGCGGCCACAGCTCGGGTCTTATTTCTTTCTTAGAAGTTTTAGATCGGGGGGCCGGAGCAATTAAGTCGGGTGGCACCACTCGGCGCGCTGCTAAAATGGTCGTGGTTGATATTGATCATCCCGAGGTTTTAGATTTTATCGATTGGAAAATGAAGGAAGAAAAAAAAGCTCACATGCTGATAGCTGCGGGATTAAGTGCTGACTTTGAGGGCGAGGCCTATAAAACAGTTTCGGGTCAAAACGCGAACAACTCGGTTCGTGTCACCAACGCCTTTATGAAAGCCGTCAGTGATAATAAAGACTGGCACCTGCGGTCGCGAGTCGGGATGAAACCTTTACGAACTTTGCCAGCAACTGAGGTGTGGAAGAAAATTTCCCATGCAGCGTGGATGTGTGCGGATCCTGGCATTCAGTTTCACGACACAATTAACAAATGGCACACCTGTCCCAACACGGATGAAATTCGCTCAAGCAATCCTTGTTCAGAGTATATGTTCCTAGATGACTCCGCTTGCAACTTGGCGTCGATAAATTTGGTTCAATTTTTAACTGAAAGTGGCGAATTTGACTTCGAAGCTTTTATTCACACGGCGCGAACGCTGTTCGTAGCTCAAGAAATTTTGGTCGACTATTCCAGTTATCCGACAGAGCAGATTGCACGCAACTCTCACGACTACCGTCCTTTGGGATTGGGATTTGCTAACTTGGGCAGTCTATTGATGCGAAAAGGGATTCCTTATGATTCGCCCTTGGGGCGTTCGTGGGCGGCCGCGATCACAGCCCTGATGACGGGGGTGGCGTACATGACAAGTGCGGAAGCTGCGCGAGCCAAAGGGGCATTTGCGGGGTTCAAAAAAAATCGCGATCCCATGCTCAAGGTTATGAAGATGCACGAAAAGGCCTTGGCGCAAATTGATTGGAAGCATTTGCCCACGGGTTTAGATAAAGCCGTCAAAAACCTGTGGAAAGGAGTTGTCTATAATGGTGGTCAGCACGGTTTTCGAAATGCGCAGGCCACGGTTGTGGCGCCGACGGGCACGATTGGTTTTATCATGGATTGTGATACCACGGGAATTGAGCCGGACTTTTCACTGATCAAATTTAAGAAACTGGTCGGTGGCGGAGAAATTCAAATCATCAACCAAGCCGTGACCCCAGCCTTGCAATCGTTGCAATATTCCGAAGAAGACATTGCAAAGATTTTAAAATATATCGAAGAAAATAACTCCGTCGCGGGCTGCGCCCAATTTCGTGAAGAAGACCTGCCCGTATTTGATTGCGCCACAGCAGCCCCAGGGGGCCGCGTGCTCTCACCACAAAGTCAAGTGCAAATGATGGCAGCCGTACAGCCATTTTTAAGTGGAGCCATTTCAAAGACCGTCAACTTACCGCCCACGGCCACAGAAAAAGACATCAGCGAAATTTACTTTCTTTCTTGGAAGCTCGGAATCAAGTCCGTTGCCATCTATCGCGACGGCAGCAAACAAAGCCAGCCCTTAAATATGAAAACAAAATCCGAAGATCCGGGCCCCGTATGGGTCATGAAATGCCCGGACTGCGGCACCAACACAGTCCTCTCCGGCAATTGCTACAGGTGCCCTAACTGCGGTACCACCGTAGGCTGCTCCTAATCCCCAAATAACCACTTCCGAAAAGGTGCCAGGTAACCTTTCACGTAGGGGGCGCGTCAAATGACGCTTAATAGACAGAAAAAAACACCAGGCACCTTTTATTTTTTTTGGTATGCTTCCGGGTTCTTATTTGTATGAGGTGGAATGATGTCTAAAAAAGATATTTTTGGTGATGAAATTGGCGACAAAAAAGACATGGCAAGTTTTGAAGAGCTCTTTGCTCAATCTGAACAAAACTTGGGTCGTCCCTTGCGCGTGGGCGACGAAATTAAAGGCGAAATCCTGACGATTGGCAAAGAGGAATCATTTGTTGCGACAGGGACTCCGCAAGATGGCTTAATTTTGACCAAGGATCTTTGGGACGAAAACAAACAAGTGAAATACAATGTCGGAGACACGGTTGATTGTTTGGTTGTGGCGATTCGGCACGGTGAAATTCGTCTGGGTAAACGTGGAGCCACATCTGCGACGACGGATTCTTTGGAAGACGCTTATGATATGGAGCTGCCAATTGAGGGCAGAGTCACTGAGGTTGTTAACGGCGGATTGCGCGTGAACGTGCAAGGTAAGACTGCTTTCTGTCCAATTTCACAAATTGACATTAAATTTGTTCAAGATGCAACAGAGTACATTGATCGTAAATTTGAATTTATGATCACGCAGTTTGATAAAAAGGGTCGCAATATTGTGGTCTCTCGTCGTCGTGTATTAGAACTTCAGAAAGTTGAACACGAAGGTGTTTTCATGCAAAAGAATGAGCCCGGTACTTTGTTGCAAGGTAAAATCACACGCATTGAAAAATTCGGAGCCTTCGTTGAGCTGGAAGGCGGTATCGAAGGATTGGTTCATGTCTCTGAGATTTCTTGGTCTCGCGTTCACGACGCTAAAGAAGTTGTGACCACCGGTCAGCCCGTCACAGTGAAGTTATTAAAAACGGAAGAGGTCGACGGACGTTTGAAGATTTCGTTGTCGTTAAAACAAGCCGATGGCGCAGGCAACCCTTGGATGACCGTGCCTCAACAGTTCCCAGTGGGAACCGTGGTAAAGGGCAAAGTAGAAAAGAAAGAAGTGTACGGACTTTTTGTGAATTTGGTGCCAGGCGTGACAGGTCTTTTGCCGAAATCAAAATGGCGTGACTCAGTGGACGCAGCCTCTTTTGAAAACAAAAAACGCGGCGATGAAATCACTGTTCAAATTGATCAAATTCTTTTCGAAGACAAAAAGATTTCATTGGGAGTTCCTGGCGACCAAGAGGACGGCAGCTGGAGAGCGCACCAATCTGCGACTTCTAGTGGATTAGGCGCTATGGCAGATGCCTTGAAAAACTTCAGCATCAAGCCAAAGTAGAACCGGTCGGAATCCAGAATCCTGAAATCAAAGTATAAAGTTCAAATTTTAAAACCCATAGGCTAAAAAGGCTGTGGGTTTTTTCGTTTAAGGCAACAGCCGCGCCCAGGTAATCAAGGCCATTTCTGCGAAATACTGTAGACGCCGCTCGCGCATATTCATCGTCGTATAGGGTGCTGTGATAAGAGTCCAATGTTTTTGAGAGCCAACGAGGACTTCAACTCGCACATTGTGTTCATCCACGGGCAAAAGACTCAAGACCACCTCATGGTCATTGTCCTGACGAAATTCATTCGAGAAGCTCCAGTGATCTAGCGCTTCCAAAGAACGCAAGGATGGCACAACACGATTTGCTAAATAGGATCCAGATACAGCATCTTGAAAACAAACAGAAGACCTGCCAGAAAGTTTTTGCGAAAGAGTATGCATCACATCTTGTTCGTCGCGAGTTACCAGGCAAAACTGCAAGGCCTCAGTGAGTTTTTCAACAAAGGGCTGCACCCGTTTTTCCTGAGACCTTAAAAAAGTCATTTTCACTTCGACATAAGGCAAATGCACGCGGTAGCCAATATCGACGCCTGCATCTTTAAGAATGTCTTCCGTGATGGTTGCGACGTCAGATTCCCCGACGCCCAGGCAGTCCCAAGTGCGTGTGATGACAGGATCCAAATCAACAGTATTTTCAGTCAACCAGCTATCGATATAGCGATCCCACACAGCTTCAATTTCGCGAGGCGGGCCGGGTAAAGCAAAAACTTTTTTGCCCTTAGTTATCAATGAAAAAGCATTCGCAGTCCCTTGGTCGTTGATCAAAATGTCGGACTCTTTTGGAAAAAAGCACTGCTGTCGTTGAATCTCTTTAACGGTATACCCACGAGCCATCAGTCGCTCCGTCACCATCTGCCAAGAGGCTTCATGCCATTCCAGTTTAAGACCCGCCCACTCCGTAATGATGTCTCGGGTGAAGTCGTCAGAAGTGGGCCCTAGTCCACCGGTGATAAAAACCACGTCGCTTTTACTGGCACAAAAATCAATGGCCTCAAGGATCAGCTTTCGTTCGTCAGGGACTACTAAATGCAAACTTGTAGAGAGGCCCCGCTTTTTAAGACGACTCGAAATCCAAGTCGCATTTTTATTGAGGATTTGTCCGTCGGTGAGTTCTGTGCCGATGCCTAGTATGGATGCTTTCATACAGTCAAAATAAACCCGCAGGCTGTGTTCCGTCTAGGAAGTTCGAAAGGGGGCTGTTATTCGCAAATAACGCATGGCACCACAAGCTCTAAGCCTTGCCCGATCTCCCCCTGAAAAGTACATTCCGGGGCGCTAGAGTAATTTCTCGGTTTTAGTTTTCTAAGGAGTCACCATGTCTTTCGATTGGAAAGAATTCGATTTGTACAACCCAACCCCTGAGCACACGATGTTGCGTGATACGGTGAAGTCTTTCACCCTGGCAGAAGTCGAGCCACAAGCACATGAGTTTGATCGCAAAGAGCAGTTCAATTTAGCACTTTTCAAAAAAGTGGGAGAGTTAGGCCTTCTAGGCATCACTGTTCCTGAGCAATTCGGTGGGGCAGGAATGGACGCGACGGCTGCGGCCATCGTGCATGAGGAACTTTCAGCCTCAGATCCAGGGTTTTGTTTAGCCTACCTTGCGCACTCCATGTTGTGTGTGAACAACATCGCCGTGAACGGCAGTGATGAGCAGCGCTACAAACTTTTGCCGAAGCTTTGTTCGGGCGAATGGGTCGGGGCGATGGCGATGTCAGAGCCCGCAATCGGGACGGATGTTTTGGGAATGCAAACCAAAGCGGTTAAGAAAGGCAACCAGTGGGTGATCAATGGTCGCAAGATGTGGATCACAAACGGGACTATCGATGAGCAGGGCACGGGCTGTGATGTCGTGTTGGTTTATGCTCGCACCGGTGAAAAGCACGGTCGCGCATTGGTCTCAACTTTCCTTATCGAAAAATCTCATTCGGGCTTTGAAGTCGGTCAAAAAATCAAAGACAAACTAGGAATGCGCGCTTCGAATACGGCTGAGCTCGTATTCCAAGATTGCCATGCTCCGGAATCTGCGCTTGTCGGTCATGAGGGTGATTCGATGTTGCACATGATGCGCAACCTTGAGCTTGAGCGCTTAACATTAGCGGCCATGAGCATCGGTATCGCTCGTCGCTCACTAGATATCATGAATCGCTATGCGACAGAGCGGGAAGCCTTTGGTAAATCTCTGAATCACTTTGGTCAAATTCAACGTTATATCGCTGACAGCTATGCTGAATACAAAGCGGCACGCGCTTATGTTTACGAAACAGCTCGTCGCATGGATTTAAATAAAGAAGGCAATCGCCTTGATTCTGACGGTGTCAAACTTGTGGCAACGACCATGGCCAAAAATGTGGCGGACCGTGCGATCCAAGTTTTGGGTGGCTATGGCTATGTTGGCGAATACGTGGTCGAGCGTTTGTGGAGAGATTCTAAATTGCTAGAAATTGGCGGTGGAACCCTAGAGGCCCACCAAAAAAATATCACGCGCGATTTATCAAGACTTCCTGAATCTCTTTATCGTTAGGTTGTTAGTATGTTTCCATATGGGCCCGAGTTAGAAATCAATGCCAAGCTCAAGGTGAATTTTAAAATCATCCTTGAAAAAATCGGGCCGATGCTGACACCAGATCGCTGTCAAAAAATTGACCGCGTTGTGAAGGAAAGAAACTTCGACACAGCCGTGGTTTTAGAGAGCATCTATGATCGCGGCAATATTTCTGCGGTTATGAGAACAGCAGAGGGCCTTGGCTTTGGAAACTTTCACGTTATCGAAACGCAGGAAAAATTCAAAGAAGCCAATCGTGTTACACAAGGTGCTGACAAGTGGGTAGAAGTTCAGAAATGGAAAAAGACCACGGACTGTGTGAAGTCCCTCAAAGACCAGGGTTATAAAATCTATGTAACTCATTTAGATGCCAAGGCCAAACCTTTGCATGAAATTGATTTCTCACAAAAATCAGCCTTAGTTCTGGGGAACGAAAAAGAAGGCGTGTCTGCAGAGATGATCGCCGCTGCTGATGAGTGTGTGATCATCCCGATGACGGGCTTTGTGCAGAGCTTTAATATCTCTGTTGCGGGTGCCCTGAGTCTGTATCATATTGCCTCGGACCGTCGTCAAAAAAAGGGGAGCAATGCTTCCCTAACGGAAGAAGAACAAAATATCCTGCGCGCTCTTTATTATCTTCGCACTCAAGACTCCGCTCATCAGACTCTTCAAGAACTGCACATGCGAAATCAGCTGTCCTAAGCTTTGTCTTGCAACTGCCTCTGGGCCTTGTCTGAAGAGCTGCTCAATGTTCCCTGTGAACTCAGAAATGTTCAGAAGGCCTGAAAAGTGACGTATTTTGTTGCCCCTTTTGAAAAAACACTGGGTTGCATCTGGCGCTCGATAGCTTAAAATAGCGGTTATTAGGGAGTCTCCATGCGCCGTTTATGCCTTCTCACTCTGAGCTTTTTATTTTTGGTATCCTGTGCCTCTTGGCGGGCTGTGGATCATTCCACAGATCACGATACCGAGCTATTGACCTTAGATCATGAGCCATCAGCAGCATCGACTAAGTCCGTTCGCGCTTCAAAATCTGGAAAATCCTCGGCCGCCAAGGCCGCAAAGACTACCCCGAAAAACTCAGCCATTGTTGTTGAGCAGAGTGATGTTGATTTAGGAAACCGGATGGCTCAAGCCATGGACTCTTATGTCTTTAAGAGTGACGAGGTCGACTTTAAAAAACTATGTACGGACACACGTTTTGACTGCTCTGTGGATGGTGCTCGCTTCCCTGCAAAGAGAAAAACAGTCAAGCGCAAGGTCCCGGCATTTCTCAGTGGTTCAAAGATGGGTTTTAAAGGGGAGCAGCGAGTTCAGGTAAAATACGATTTTTACCCTTAGTTTTTTCTAAGAATGATCGATTTCATGAGGGGATCTTCGCCAGGCAATTCAAAATCCAACCCTTGAGCGGGCGCCGGCAGAATTTTAAACGAAAATTCGCGTTTCAACTTCTCTAAACGTAAGTGCAAATCTCCCGTCGTCCATTTTTCATAATTCGTACAGAACAACAGCAGACCATTTTTTTCCAGGCAGTACATACAGCTGATTAAAAGCTCATCGAAGTTTTTGCTAATAGAAAAAACGCCGTTTTTAGATCTGCCAAATGAAGGCGGGTCACATACGATCACGCCGAACTTGCGTTTGCGGCGGTGCGTGCCCTTTAAAAACAACAAACAGTCTTGAACCCAGAATTCGTATTTTTCATCTTCTGGATCCAAATTATTGAGGGCGAAATTCCGCTTGCTCCACTCTATAAAGTTTTGCGACACATCGACGGTGCAAACTTCGCGGGCACCAGCCAGGGCTGAAACCACGCTGAAACCGCTGGTATAGGAAAATAAATTTAAAACGCTGCGGTCTTCAGCATGAGCCTGCACCCAAAGGCGATTTTCCCGTTGATCCAAGAAAAGCCCTGGCGATAACCCCGTGTCACTGCGCAACTCGTATTTCACGCCATTTTCGTGGGCGGTCCATTGTTCCGAAGTGTCGCCAATCTGCCAAAGTATTTGGGCATTGGGATCTTCGCCTCGATTGAGCATTTTTCGAATGAGAATTTTTTTAGAATGGCGAGCCGCTAATTGCTCAAAACGGGCTAGGTCCACGGCCGTGGGATCAGACTCTTTGTACCAATAAATCCACAGGTATTCGCCGTATTGATCAATGCGATAGGAGTCTAGTTCATGATGACTGATGCGCAAGGATTCTGTTTTAAGCTGACTAGCCTGGTACAGGCATTCACGTCTTTGGAAAGCCTCTTCGATGATTAAGTCTTGTTCGTCAGCAAGGTTTTTATCCCCAGCCCAAGCCGGCAGGGGGGACTTGTACTCAATCTTTTGCCCTCCCAATTGAAAACTCAAAAGTGTTGAGTGTAGGCACAAACGAAAAAAAGGACTGCCTCCATGATCAATGTCGCCTAAGATCCCGATACCGTTGTCAGCTGCGTGCAAGCGAATCTGATGGGATTTCCCGGTGTGTGGAATGGCCTCCCAAAGGAAGTGGGCCCCGACTTGCTGCAAAAACTTAAAGCTCGTTTTGGAATTCGCCTCTTTTGAGGTGGAGCTGACGAAAGCATTCTTTTCTTTTTCGATATGTGATTCGTAGGTAAAGGCCGTCTTTCCAGATTTCTTGTCAGTCAGAAAGACATATCTCTTTTCTACTTGATGCAGTTCAAACAGACGGCTGACTTCGGCTGCGATTTCGGATGAGGTCGCAAAAACCAATGCTCCAGAGGTGGCTTTGTCCAACCTATGAACGACATAAAGTTTGCGATCCAACTCGTCTTCATACACCTCGACGCAGCCACGTCGCCCGTATTCGGGAGAGTGGGTTGTCAAGCCTGCAACCTTGTCAACAAAGATGCAGCCCGCTGTCTCGGTGTAGCGAAGCTTAATTGTCCGTGTCATTCCACGAGTATAATCCGGTTTTCATTGAGGGTCACTGTGAGATTAGATAGAAATAAGGTCTGGACCCAAAACAACAATCATCTCTGGTCCAAGAAGGAGCCCTTCGTTATGAAGAATTCTATGAATCTTGTTCTTAAGGCATTTATCGCAGCTCTGCTTTTACCCGTGCTTATAGGTTGCGGAATTCAATCTCTGCCAACTGGGAAAAACAACACCGAAGCGGCTCTGGCTGAGGTGAATAACCAATACAAACGTCGAGCTGATTTGATTCCAAATCTAGTGAATGTTGTGAAAGGTTATGCCAAGCATGAACAAGAAACTCTGACCGGAGTTACTGAGGCTCGCGCAAAAGCGACAGCGACACAAATCGATCCTTCAAAGGTTTCGCCAGAACAGTTATTAAAGTTCCAACAAGCGCAAACAGGTTTGTCACAAGCTTTGGGTCGCTTGATGATGGTGAGCGAAAGATACCCGGATTTGAAAGCTGATCAGAACTTCCGTGATCTTCAAGCGCAACTTGAAGGCACTGAAAATCGCATTACGATTGCGCGCCAAAGATATATCGAGGCGATTAAGGGATTTAATAACCTCATCACTGTGCCGCCAACAAGTTGGACGAATTCTTTGATGTATCATTTCGAAAAGATGCCTCAGTGGGATATGACGGCGGAAGAAAAAGCGACGGCTGAAAAAGCTCCGGAAGTGAAATTCTAATGGTGATTATGTATTGGACAAGGCTTGTTTCAGCAAGCCTGCTGTTGTTGGCATTGTCGGCTCAGGCGGAATTCAAAGTTCCGCCGATGAGCGGACCCGTTATTGATCAAGCGGGTTACCTTTCCCGCAATGATCAACAAGAGCTGACCCAGCTTTTGTATGATTTCAATCGTCGTGGGAAAGCCCAGCTTCAAGTCTTAATTTTAAAATCTCTTGAAGGCATGCCGATTGAACAAGCTTCAATTGAAATTGCTGACAAGTGGAAGCTCGGAGATGAAAAGAAAGACAACGGCGTGTTGTTTTTAATTTCGGCTCAAGACCGAGCCATGCGCATCGAAGTCGGGCAGGGACTTGAAGGGGCTATTCCTGATATCACGGCCAAAAGAATTATTTCGGATCAAGTCATCCCACTTTTTCGCGCCAAGCAAGTTTCGGCGGGCATTGTTGTCGGTGTTCATGAAATTTTGCGCTTGGCCGACAAAGAATTCGCCGATGCTCACCATCTTGAGGAAAGTCCTTCGGGTAAAAGCAATATTCCTATTGGTGTTGTTATTATTCTCTTCATCATCGTTTCAGTTCTGGGTCGCTTCGGCGGAGGTCGTGGACGTCACATGCGGGGCGGTGGTTACGGCGGGGGAGGCTTCGGAGGCGGCGGCGGCGGTTGGTCCGGCGGCGGT
>JBBKWD010000041.1:0-10082 GCA_037968775.1 Bdellovibrio sp. | reverse complement strand
GACCTGCACCGACAAGAACGAGCTTCCTCATCACTATCTCCTCTTCTCCTGACCGTGGGGTTAGGATTTAAATGCTCCGGCCAGCTTGTCTTTTTCTTCAATAACATGCATGTGAAAATTTCGTTCTTCTTTAAAAGGCGTATCAAATACAAAGCCTAAAAAATTCCAGTGAGCATAAAAATCAGAAACCCCTTGATAACACGACCGTCTCAACTCACCGCCCGTTGCAGTTGATTTCATATCCCAACTCAACAGCAAGCTGAGGCGCCCTTCTGAATTCTCTGGCAAGTGAATATCGCACCCCCAGCCGGCAGGGCTTGGACTTTTTAATAGCGCCTTCATATCAAGTGTCGGGAGGTCCTTCCATCCCCCTTCAGGAGTACCCAAACTTTGCGTTCGAGGATCCAAGGAGGTACTTCTGATTTTTGCCGTACTCGCCCCTAAGGTTTGGTTATAGATATCTAAGAGCTCTATAGGCAAATTCGAGTCCTCCGTTAAACACAGCCTTTTTTCAGCCATCGGTCGCATATACAAGCGCGCTTTCAAGTCCAAAACATCTGGAATCATCACGAAATCCGAAGAGAGAGGCATCTTTTTTAAACGCTCTATGCTATTCAAAATGCCCTCGGAAAAAGGATCGCCCGCGAAGGTTTCCGTTACGATAACATCAATCGTCTCTTTGGGAATCTTGCAGTTTGAAAAGCAACCGAGGTGAAGTTCCACTCTGTCCGAATAGCCAAGGCGATGAATGACTGCTTGAGCGTACTCAAAGCGCTCTCGGTTTTGCTCATAAGCTATGACTTTTTTCGCGCCCGCTTTTAGAGCCATAATGGTAAGCACACCGGCGCCCAGCCCAATATCTAGAACAACTTTTCCAGGCGCTGCTCTTTGCAAAGCCTCAAAGTAAAATTCATTTCGAAGTCCATCATTCAGCATCCAAAAAAAGACGCCGTCATCTTTACGCCAATTCAGCTTCTTCGCCCGCTCCATTAATTCAGTCATGGTGCTTATACTAGCGAGCCCCTGGTCTAAAAGGCAAGAGGCAGCCTTACCGCCCCAGGGCATACGGACAAACAACAAACTCTGCAACCAGGAAGCTCGACTCTCGTCTCCGCCAAAAAAACTGTCTCAGATTGAAATAAAAGTAGATGAAAGTCTCAGTTTAGAGACGGGATCAAGGGGTCGCTTTACAGCCGAAGGCTGGACTTGGTAAATTAGAATTCTAGCGGGAGTACGTTTGTTGAAAAATCGCCTCATACTTGGTCTGTGTCTCAGTCCATTCTTCTTTGGGTGTGCCCATAAAGCTCCGACGCCTCGGGCTCCGGAAGTCGTCGCCAGTTGTTTTAGCGATGGCGAGGACCAAGAACAAATCTGTAAAACAAAACGCATTGATGAGAGTTCTCGCATAGTGATCACGCGTTGTATTGGCTCTGCCAATAAGATTGCACCGGCTGCCCTGCGCGGACAATGTGTGGAAAAAATCTGCGTAGCCAACTCAAATACGGAATGTATCGTTCGAGGAGAATTTGCTGTTCTTCAAACTTATGCAGAACTCATGCGAGATCGTCTATTTGCTGAGGACCAAGACAGCCCGGCACCACCTGCAGGAAAAATGTCCAAGAAGAAAAAAGGCAAAAAAACTTCTCGCCATACAGCGACCACAAATGAAATTGATGTGGATCCTGGAGTAAGGCTTCCGCCTGAACCCGTCAAGAATGAGCCGATGCCACAAGCACCCGTAGTCAAATCAGCTCCTGCTGCGGAAGGATTCACGGCTGAACCACCCGAAATGAAAGTCACCTTGAAGCCAGATAAGCCATTGGCAATGTCTAAAACAAAATCACGAACTCCTGCCAGCGTTGCTCCACCAGCGGGATTCAAACGTGTTTGCATCTCGAAGAATGATACCAGAGCCCCCGCCGTTTTGCGTGGAAAATGTGCTGTCCGAAATTGTACGGATGGAAAATGCAGCTATAAAGGCCGCAAAGAAATGTTTGAATGGGCCGCGCGCTAAGCCGCACGCGTCGCCCTTGGGTCACCAGTTAAATACCTAGGCTTTCTTTACAAATTCAGATTTTAAATTAATGGATCCAAGGCCATCAATCCTACAAGCGATGTCGTGGCCATCTCCACCATCTCCCACTCGAATATTTTTGACCTTCGTTCCAACTTTTACAACTGATGTAGATCCCTTAATTCTGAGTTCCTTGATCACAATAACCGAGTCCCCATCCACTAGAACATTCCCATGTGCATCGCGAATTGAGCTATCTTGATATTCTGACGCCTCTTCTGAACCAGCCACCGCTGTCCACTCATGGGAACACTCGGGACACACCCAGAGGTTTCCATCGGCATAAATATTTTCAGACTGACATTGCGGACATTTTTCTTGATTTTCCATGACTGGGAAATATCACAACGACGCTTGTTTGTGCAGCTAATTCCTCAGACTTCCGCGCCAATTCCATGAGCCATCCGTGACTATTGGCATGCTTCGTTGGGAGATACTTCAGGAGAATCCAAATTTTTAGCCCGCTTCCATTCTTAGCTCGAGTGAAAAAAGGACATGAAGAGGAAGCCCTTTCGTCGGATGCCGTCTCATTTTGACTGGCAAGACCTTAGTCGCCCGTCTTCTTGAGGGAACTTAACTTAATCAAGTATCTTCAGGTGCTTACCCTTTCCCTTATTTTTAACTGAAAAGAAGATCGACTGTGACTCAATTTAAACCTGAATATTCTTTAGTTATTCAAGCCATTTACCGATTTATATTTGGTATGACTCTTGAGAGTTATGTGAATGAGGTGTTGCTATGAAAAAAATTTTGGGCGTATTGCTTTTAATAATGCTTTCTTGGTCCTCGATTTGTTGTGCGGATTTTGAAGAAGGTATGCCGATTGAAGTAGAAACTGCCTTTGGTGACTCGGAAGAAGCGCGCGCCGATGCCGAAGAACTAAAACGCATGGCTCGTGAAGAGAGTCGACGCCGTGATCAAATGAAAATCAAAGCTCAACAATCGCTCGCCGAAGCCAAACGTCTAGAAGCAGAAGCCGTTTTTCAAGCCGGCGTTGCCCGTAAAGAAAAGAAGAGCTCAGAAAACAAGGTCCACGAATACACCAAGCAAATCAAGGCAACTGAAAAACGAAAGACCGCTGCCCAAAGCCGAATTCAAACTGCAAAAAATAAAGTCGCTGCCGCAAATAAAGTTCGAAATGATTTCAAGGAAAAAAAAGAGCAGACTGACAAAGAACTAAAATTTCTCAATGACGAGTCCGCCAACTTCGAAAGATATGTCAGCGAAGCGCACGCCGATGCCGCCAAAGCCCAGTCTGAATATCAAAACGCTGAAAAAAACTTAAGAGAAGTAAAAATCAAAACTAACAATGCTCGGGCCAACGCAAAAAAACGCGCGGCCATTGCTCGTGCTCGTGAAAATCACTATAAAAACATGACCGAGAAATCAAATAGTGCTCGACGTAGCATCAGCTCCGAACACTAGTTGGCCTGCCAAAAATCACTGCCAGGATTCAGGTATGAATAAGGCGCTGAATACCGCCTTCACCCACCAAATCCGTCTCTCCTGAGCTTTGTCCGGTCTGTAACGGATAACTCAGAAGATCGCACCAAGGTCGAAATCGGTCTAAAATATCTATTTAACTAAAATCTGGCCACCATCCATCATATCCATTCCACAGCCAAAACGGATTTGACCCTTTTTAAGAGTCCCCAAGTCGATATCGACGGATCTATTCAACGGTAATTCCATAGTGATTTTTCTATCTGGAATTTGAATGGACGTCGAACAAGTGGCATCCGTTTTGCGCGTGATCCTTAGGACAACTGGAGTGTTTGGCTTCACATCAATAGACTTCGGAGTAAAACCTTGAGTGGTGACTTCCAAATTTACAATCTGTTTTTCAACCGCAAAGGCTTGAGTTTGAAAAAACAAAACAACTGATAGAACGAGGACTGTTTTCATAATACCTCCCTGATTTAGAAATAGTATCACCCCGCATCGTGTGGCTCAAGCACTCCCCGTCCGAGTTAAAACTGAAATTAATGCGCCCTTCCCTGAAATCTATTTTCAAAAATCGAATATAAAAGGGGCAAGACGATCAATGTTAGAATCGTCGAGGATATAATCCCCCCAATGACCACAGAAGCCAACGGTCTTTGCACCTCTGCACCTATTCCCGTTGAAAGCATCATCGGCAGAAATCCAAAGATCGCCACCAGTGCCGTCATAAGTACTGGGCGAAGGCGAATACGTGTTCCGGTTTGAACGAGGTCTTTTCCCGTTTTCCCCTGACTCTTGAGCTGATTAAAGTAATTCACTAACACGACACCGTTCAGAACAGCGATTCCCGACAGAGCAATGAATCCGACGCCGGCGGAAATACTAAAAGGCAAGCCGTTTACCATGAGTCCCAAAGCCCCGCCTACCAGTGCCAATGGCACACAAGAGAAAATTAAGATTGTCTGACCGACACTGCGAAAGGCTGCGTAAATCATCAGGAGAACCAAAACCAAAGCCAAGGGCGTAAGAACCAATAAACGATTGCGCGCCTCTTGCAAATTTTTAAAATTCCCACCCCACTCAAGGTAATACCCTTGGGGCAGAGAAATACTTTCTTCGACTTTCTTTCGTGCTTCGCTCACAAAACCTTCCGTGTCCCGGCCCCGCAAATTAATCAGAACCGCCGAACGACGATTGGAGTCTTCACGACTGATCGAGCCGATTGTCTCTGAAAAGTCCGTGCTCGCCAAGTTTGAAAGGGCCGTGGTGGAATTGGACCCCAGGCCCACTGGCAAATTTCGAATTGTTTCAAGGTCAGAGCGTTCAGATTCTGCTAAACGCACCACAATCGGAAATTTTTTTTCATTCTCATAGATAAAACCACTTTCTTGCCCACCCAGGGCGATTGCAATGGTGTCCATGATCTCAGCACTGCTAGCACCATATTTTATCATGGCGTCTTCTTTCGGAATAACTTTCAAAACGGGGCTGGTCCCCGCCAACTCCACTTCGACGTCACCGGCCCCTTTAATTTTCATGACGATTTCTTGAATGGACTTCGCCAGATCCATATTCGTTTTTAAATCCGGTCCAAACACTTTTACAGAGACATCGGCACGAGTTCCTTCTAGCAACTCATTGAATCGCATTTGAATCGGCTGTGATGCTAAATAGTTTTGTCCGGGGAGCTCCCTCTCCAGCCTATCAATCAGGGCATTCACTAAGGTCTCATAGGAATGTTTTTTTTCGTTATTGGAGTCCGGCCATGTTGACTTATCATTGAGCATGATAAAGGTATCAGAAATATTCACGCCCATTGGATCGGTGGCAATTTCACTGGTTCCCATTCTTGAAAAAACGGTTCGGACTTCTGGAAAAGATTGAACGATCTTGTCGGCCTTTAACTGGAAGGCGATCGATTGATCCAGACTCAAATTCACAGGTCGGATCATATGAAATGCATATGATCCCTCACTGAGCTGGGGCAAAAACTCTGCGCCTCGTGTGGCAAATAGAATGCCGCCCAGGATGACTGCACCAACTGCGGTCCCTAAAGTTAAGACTCGATGTTTGAAAGTCAGTTCAAAAAGGGGTTGATACATTCTTCGTAGCCATTCCATGACCCTTGGCTCTCGATCTTTTGCGTCGCCCTTTAAAATAAGTGAAGCCAAGGCAGGAGCCGTTGTGAAGGACAAGGCTAAGGCCGCGGCGACTGCTATTGAAAAAGTAGCTGCCATCGGACCAAACATTTTTCCCTCGACGCCGACTAATGCAAATATCGGCAAGAATACTACGATGACAATCAGTTCCCCGAATCCCGCGGCCACTCGAACCTCGACGGCTGCCTCATAAACGGCGGCTTGCACTTCTGCTGGCGAAAGTCTTCGTCCAAATTCTTGGCTGCGCTTTTGAATGTACCTCACGCAGTTGTCAATAAGGATGACCGTTCCATCAACGATGATTCCAAAGTCTAAGGCGCCTAAACTCATTAAATTTCCAGAGATACCAAAGGGCTTCATAATTAAAAAAGTTAATAGCAAGGATAAAGGTATGGTCACAGCGGTGATGAGCGCCGCCCTCAAGTTCCCAATCAACAAAAACAAAATCACCATCACCAGGGTCGCCCCCAGAACCAAATTGTGCTCGACCGTTCTAAGTGTCGCATTTACTAAGTCTGAGCGATTGTAAACTGTCGTAATCTGAACATCAGTCGGCAATGACTTTTGAATTTCATCGACCTTCGTCTGAACGCGAGTGGACACCGTTCTACTATTTTCCCCCATTAGCATCAATGCCGTCCCCAACAGAGTCTCTTGACCATTGTGGGTTGCCGCCCCCGTGCGCAGATCTTTGCCCAACTTCACAGACGCAATATCGCCAATACGAATGATGCGAAAAGAATCGAGTTGTTTGACCGGAACTTTCGCAATATCGTCGGGAGTTTTCAATAGTCCCACCCCTTGAACCAAAAACTGCTCGGCCGTTTGTGCAATATAACCGCCACCGACGTTTTTATTTACCTTTTCCAAAGCTTCAACGATTTCTTCAAAGTGAATTCCGTAACTTGCCATCTTTTTGATATCAGGTTGCACGTGGAATTGTTTTTCAAAACCACCAATTGTGTTCACCTCCGCCACACCTTCAACGGTTAATAGGCGAGGTTTCACAAACCAATCTTGTAAGGATTTGATTTCCATCAGCTGTCGAAGTCGCTCATCAGGATCAATCGCAGGAACTTTATAATCCAGAGTGTACTGATAGATTTCACCTAAACCGGTCGAGATGGGACCTAGCTGGGCCTCGGCTCCCTTTGGCAGTCCGGTCAAAACTCCCTGGAGTCTTTCTGTGACCATTTGTCTGGCTCTATAGACATCAACACTGTCTTTAAAGACGACAGTCACTTGAGACAATCCGAACCGAGTGATGGAGCGAACCTCAGTGACTCCGGCAATTCCTCGCATTGAGGACTCGACCGGAAAAGTGATGGCTCTTTCAATTTCCTCTGGAGCCAACCCCTCAATCTGGGTATTAATTTGCACCTGATTGTTCGTGATATCTGGCACAGCATCAATCGGTAAATACTGAAAGGCGAAGGCTCCAGAAATGGCAAGTATCAAGGTGAAAACCAATACAAGTGTTCTGTTGTAAACTGAGAAATGAATTATTTTATTAATCATAAACTTAAATCCTTAATGATTGATAGCGGCAGAAAATGGCTGTTAATGACTATGACCATGAGGAGCCCCACCTGTCGCAACTATTTCAACACTTCTAAGAAAGGCATGCCCCTGGAAAACAACCTCATCGCCTGCTTGGAGATCTGCTGACTTAATTTTTATCTCCGTTCGAGTTTTCGAAAGGGGGATGAAATCAACTCGTTTATAAAAACCTTGTCGCAACCGAAAAACATTCACTTCATCACCAGAGTAAAGTACCGCCTTTAAGGGGATCTCCCATGTCGTTGAGTCCTTTTTTAGGGTAACCGTTTGAATGTCGAAATTCTGGTAAGCCTCTTTAGAGATCTTAAAGCCATCCTTTTCATTTATTTCCGTTATTCCCTTCTTCGGCCCTACGCTAGGATTCCCCTTTGGCTCGCCTTCCTCATTGTGGCCATGGTGGTCTTGTTCTTCTGTCGCCTCGTCGTGATGATCGTGGGCCATCTCTTTCGTCGCCTTTTTGTGGAGATCATGGTTCCCCTCCTCTGTGATCTTTTGATTGTGATCATGATCATTGTCTGCATGTGTTTTTCCACAGCCCCCGACTAAAAAGAAAACGCCAAGAGCGCAGATACCGGCAAGAAATGCCTGTGAGACTCGCTGTGTATACTTCATAAATCCAACCCCACCCTTTGACCGTCAATAAATTGAATATTTAAAAGAGTTTCGACCGCCTTGAGAACTCGTCCGTTTCTGATTCTTTCAAAGTCCACTAGCGACCTATGCACTTCGATCACCATAGAACTCGGGATGAGTCCCTTGAACACAAAATTTTCAATTCTTTTGTGCTTACTTTGCAAGGCGTGGATATTCGGGGTTTCCTGCAAAGCCGCAATTGATTGTCGATAGGACTTTTCAAGTGTTTCACGCTCTATAGACACCTGATTAAGGATCCACTCTTGCCGCTGTTCGGCCCGTTGCACAGATACAGAGGCCGCTGCCTTTCCACCACCATTTATATTAAAAATCGGCAGTGGCATACTGAGGTTGACTCCCCATTGTTGAAGGTCTTTACCCGCTTCACTGGAAAACTTAGCCGATGGCCCCACCATCATTGTCGGCCACGCTTCGCCCTGGGCCAAATCCAGCTCACTTTTGGCAACTTCAACATCTGATTGGTAAAGGGCTAAGAGTGGTGACTTTTGAAAATCTGTAGCCGATAAAATTGGGGGCCACTTGTCCCAATGACCCGGCAACAATTTTTTTAATTCAGCCAGAGTCAGTCCTGTGGCAATCTTGAAGTAATTTGCTAGTTCCGATCGTTCTTCATCATATTCAATTTTTTTGAAGCTGTATTCACCTTTAGCGACTTTATAAACCGTGAGTGCGACTTCTTGTTCAGGCGCGAGAGCTGGCCGTGCCTCGTATTGCTTTACAAGTTTAGAAAAAGTGTCGTAGGACTCGTTTATCAATTCGAGTTCCTGTTCGATCTGCTGCAGCCGCAAGAGTTTGAGAGTCGCAATTTTTCGTGCTTCACTTCTTGCATGCAAAACTTCCACCTCGGCACGACTCCACTGGGCCCTTGCGATCGTTTTGCGAGCCGATCTCTTCCCCCCAAGCTCGACAGGAAAAGACAATGCCAGATCTGTTTCGCTGTGCTTCTCCGCACCCACAGTGCCGCTTAATGTTTCAAGACTGAGCTCTGGATTTTGCAGCTGTTCGGCTACATCCGTCAGGGCCGACTTTTCTTTCAGACTGAGCTGAGCCTGCAACACTTCTGGGGAGTTGGTCTCCACACAGGACACAACTTCCTTATAACTTTTCAGAAGACCGCAATTATTTGCCGCCTCCGCTTTTCCAACAACGACGATAAGGAACAAAACGACAAATCGCTTTTCAATAAAAAACATAGGTAGACCTTTTTTTGGTTTTTTAAAACTATTTTTTTGGTGGGATTAACTAAGAACTAAGCGGCTCGAGGCGGCTGGAACGGACCCTCTAGATAACGATCTTGAGACTTCTGTACTCTGGAAAAAAACAAAAGGCGCTGCTCTAAAACAAAATTCGGAACAGTAGAAATCGAGAACACTAAACTGGCACAATGACCTAAGTGACAATGGCCTTTTGCACAGGGATCACTAGTATTTGATGAAGCACAATCATCATGATCATGAGCAACCTCCACCATCCCTGCCATCACAGTCACAAAACTAGTATTTTCGGTGTGTTCAAGATGAAAAAAAAGAGCGCCACCTACCAAGACGGCAAGCAACGAAAATACGAGTGTCATTAAGGAAAGGGCTCGCAAATTTCTTTTCACAGACTGCACCTTAACTTTTAATCGCCAGGTTTACAAGAATCTAGCCGTTTTGTGACACAGGCTATTGTGTCGACTTGATGCAAGTCGTTGGCAAATACACTTTAGAACCCATACCTGCCGCTACCGGCCAGCCAACTTTTGCGCTATCTTTTTAATTCGTTTTAAGTCCTCGGCACTGATTTGACCCATTCGCGATCTCTCCAAGGCGCCCTGTGATAGATGCAATGCCGTCTCGCGAAATTCCGGATAGGCATTCAGGGCTAGTAAGCCCTTTTGTAGGAAAATAGCAACTTCCACAATACTGGCTCCATCTCGAGAAATCGCCCTAAAAGCATCATCAAAAATATCCGCAGCTGTCACTCTGTTAATGTTGAGGTTCGCAGAGTAAGACCGCTCGGATTTTTTTTTCGGCCCTTGACGAGTTAACAAGACCAAGCGAATCAGACAGCCCAGAACATGAATGGCCGTACCCGGATCATTTACTCCGGGAGAGAGGGCGCGCGAACCAATTTCTGAGAGCACAATCAGACCAAATCGTGGGTCTTCATCAAATGTTCGAGCTTTGCCTACTAAAAAACAAGATTGCAGC
>JBBKWD010000040.1:0-20522 GCA_037968775.1 Bdellovibrio sp. | reverse complement strand
GACTCGGTATACCCGCAGCTACAACAGGGTCGTGAAAAGAAAACTCAGCAAATTTCCTGTTCACAGCAAGGTAACAAGAAGAAGGACCCCTTAACCGAACGGCATTGGCCATCGTGGCGTCCAAAGGATGTAGTTTGGTCTTTTGCTGTTTACTCGATTTCGGTGGCTACCAATAACTGGCATCTATTTCTATATCGCCGTGAACTTGAGTTTGGCAGCTAATACGACAATCACTTCGGATGCTGTTCTTTTTTTTCAAGAAGAGCTCTTGTTCGCTTTCCTTGGAAAGATACTCAGAGCCCTTGAGGATCTGGATCTTGCATTTTCCGCAAACGGCCTCACCATCACAAGAAGAGGCCACTGGATGCTCTGCTTCCAACAGCGATTGCATAAGATTTGAGCCATCCGCGACTTCCAGGGGGGGCTTGTTCTTTTGAAATGAGATAATCGGCATGTCTCATTCTAGCTGACGCGGGCCAAAACATGCAAAGAACTAATGAAATAGACGGCTGGTGTGATAGCCTTAATACCGATCTTTGACCACGGAGTCTTAATGTCTGAAGAACAGCAAAATATAGAAAATGTTATTATAATTGGCTCAGGTCCTGCAGGTCTGACCGCAGCGATCTACACGGCCCGCGCGCAAATGAAGCCGCTGATGATCGAAGGAGAAGAGGCCGGTGGTCAGTTGATGATCACCACGGAAGTTGAAAACTATCCAGGGTTTGAGCACGGAGTGACCGGTCCGGATCTGATAGCCGTCATGAGAAAACAGGCCGAAAGATTTGACACTCGTTTTATCACTCGCAATGTGACGAAAGTGGATTTTTCTCAGCGTCCCTTCAAGGTGTGGATTGGCGAAAAGCTGCACTTGGCAAAATCGATTATTATCTCTACTGGTGCCACTGCAAAATATCTGGGCCTTCCATCTGAAAAACAATATATGAATCGTGGTGTTTCAGCCTGCGCAACTTGTGACGGAGCTTTCTTTCGCAATCAAGAAATCGCAGTTATTGGTGGCGGTGATACGGCGATGGAAGAAGCTCAGTTCTTGACTCGCTTTGCGACAAAAGTTTACGTCATTCATCGCAGAGACCATTTCCGCGCCTCTAAAATCATGGCAGAGCGAACTATGAAGCATCCAAAGATTGAAGTAATTTGGAATTCTGAAGTCACCGAAGTTAAAGGTGATGGAAAATCCATGACGGGTGCGACGGTGAAAAACCTAGTCGACGGTACGGTTCGAGATATGCCTTTGACTGGACTCTTTATTGCTATCGGACATAAGCCTACTACCGCTCTGTTTGAGGGTATTTTGGATATGAATGAAACGGGCTATTTGGTGACTCAACCGAACTCGACCTACACGAATATTCCAGGTGTATTTGCAGCAGGGGACGTGCAAGATCATGTTTACAGACAGGCGATCACAGCCGCGGGCACAGGTTGCATGGCGGCGATCGATGCGGAGAGATGGTTGGAAGCTCAAGCTTCGCACTAGGGAGACGAATGAAGAATAAGCGCATCAACACCCAAGATTTGGTGAATAAGATTGAAAAGATGACCAAGGCCCGTATCGCGGGACAGGACGTCGTTCCTTTGGATCAATTTCGTGAAGCAAAACGTAAAATGGATCCTAAGGTAATTCTTGTCATTGAAGACGACGAAACGATGCGCTTAGCTCTTAAAAGAATTCTGGAAATCGAAGGCTATGTCACAAAATTAGCGGCTGATGCTACGGAACTTTCTACGGTTTTGGATGATCATCCTGTTGATTTGATTTTGATGGATGTGGGTTTGCCTTGGATCAATGGTTTTGAATTGGCTCAATTGCTAAAAGAGAATCGCGATTTAAAAAAGATTCCTCTGGTATTTGTATCTGGTAATTCAACCGAAGAAGATATGCGTAAAGCGTTTGATTTAGGCGCAGATGATTTTATTAAAAAGCCATTTGATGTCGATAAACTTAAGAAAACAGTGCGAACTCTTTTGAAGCTTCAAGATTAAATGTCTAAGGCTACAATAGACGAGAAGTTTAGTGTTCTAATAGACTAATATTCTAAGCTCTCATGAACCTGTAAGACTAAAAAACAAAAGCCAGCAAAAAGATTAGGCCCACAATTTCCTTGGCAGGCTTTTTTTAGTTCCCAATAAACATAGATGAAATACAGCGACTTTCTATATTTCCAGAATAGAAAGATGTTTCGTTGACTCGAGAGAAAAGTTTGGTCGAAGAATCGTACTTAAACTTTTCAATTTTATACGGCACATTTCCTGTGGTGAGGTTTGCTGCAGCTGTTCCGCCCGTAGCGACATAGAGTGATCCCGTCACCTCGTCGTAGGCCAAAGCTGAAGCTCCGTACACTGAACTTGGCGTCTCATAGCCCTTTGCTGCATCTGTTATGATATTGGTCGTAGCAGCCTCGTCAACGGCGTATGTATAAAGTGAATTTTGCAATGCCACATTCGTTCCGGCATAAGCAACGACCAAGCGTTTTTGGTCTTTCATATAGACAGAGGCAGTCGGGATCGCGCCCGCTGCAACAGTAGAGACGTCCGTCAGGCAGCCAGCTGTTCCATTCCATCCAGTGGCCCCGTCGATCACGCTGATGCGATTATTCGTGGCGCTGGAGGCATTGGCGGTGTGAGTGTAAATAATGTTGTAGCCCTTGGCATTTCCAGTCGTTGGGTAGGTAATCACTGAAGTTAAGTTTGTGGCAGCGGCACTACAGGCGCCACCAGGACCTTGAATCCAGCCCGTTGTTCCCGTACCACTAATACGAGCTTTGGAAGAGTCGATCTTTTCGATGGCAGTACTGCGAGAAATCAATAGGCCATCAGACGCGCGAGTGATGGTGCTCAATGCTGACTGCAGGGCTCCGAAGGGCGCTGTAGCCGAAGTGTTATTATAGAAAATAGAGCGTTGTCCAGATAGCTTTTTTTCAATCAATTCAATGCGGCGAAGGGTCGCGTGTTCAATCAGAGCGAGAAGGTGAGTGTCATTGTAATTGATAATAGATGTAGGACTGGTTGCTGCAGAATCGGCCGGGGTGGTGAAGTCGGTGATACGTCCTTCATATTGTCCGGTCGTAGCATCTAGGCGGAAGATGACATTTGAAGAGGTGGCGGTTGTATAGGTCGTATTTCCGAAGCCGGAATAGCAAAGCCCACTCGAGACATAAAGAAATTTATTAGCACTAAGAGATTTATTGGCACTGCCCTCTTCGGGAGTTTCTTGGCAGGCGATTATGCTAAGCGCAAATCCTAGTGTAAAAACATACTTCAATGTACCCATTTTTTTTCCCTCACTTGCTTCAATATGAGAGATCGGAGGCCTGTGAAGAAAACTTGATCAAGGTTGCGAGAAATTAAGGATTCTTAAAGATATTTAGGCTGAAGTTTTGCTTATCTTCTCTTGATACGCGACATAAGCCTGGAGAAGAGCGTCTAGTCGAGCCGTCATTTGGGTGTCTTGTTCGATAAACATTAAGCGGCGTGGATCGGAAAGGTCGCCAACAATTTTGGCGCGAAAGAGCAGTCGCGATTTCGTCGTGTTGGGTTCAAACGGATTCACAATTATAAGATCAAAGTGTTTGCCCAGAAATTCCTTCGGAATTTCTTTTTCAAGCATGGTTCCACTCAGGGACATGTTCTTGGAGCTCGTGCGAAAGGATTTCGTTTTAGAAACCAGGACAACTTCGATTTTGAAGTTATGACGGGCATCGCGCCGCCGTTCCGCATCCGGAGCAATGACATCGGCAATAATTTTTGGCCCCTTCATTGGCTTTACTTTTTGAACTTTGGCCAAATCTAAATCATTGCCATGAAAATCTTGATCATAGTAACCCGAGTCTTTGACTTCTTTAATCGGATTTTCAGTCATAATAGTCGTATAGGGACTGTTGTTGTCGGCAATCGAATCTAAAATGGCTGTAACAGTATCTTCATCGGGGAAGATCTTGGATTCTTTTGGGGTGGTGATTGCTTGTGTCTTCTCAACATCTGGTTGAGGAGGGTGAGCCGAAACAAAATATTTTTGATCAGAATTTAAGAAATCGCGAACGCTGGCCCATTCGGTCCATCCGGGAGTCCAAAGAAAAAAGCGACCACGGTTGTGTGGTTGAATGGAAAGCAAAATAACTTGGGCCTGAACCACCGATAAGGGCTTAGACTGACTCCTATTTTCAGTGTCGAAGACTATCCAGACTTTTCCCTGCGTTTTCATCCAACTCCCTAAGAGGTATTCTACTTAGGGTTTATCGGACAATCAGGGCTGTATCTTTATACGCGAATGCAGGCCGCGATATGGTCTTTTGATTTTGTTTCAAGTGGCGGGACTATGGTCTCGCAATCTTTGATAGCCATAGGGCAACGTGGATGGAAGTGGCAACCCGAAGGGGGATTAATTGGAGACGGAACGTCGCCTGTCAAAATGATACGATTTTCTTTCGCACGAGGATCCGGAACAGGAATGGCTGACATCAAGGCTTTGGTATATGGGTGCTTGGGGTTGCGATAGAGTTCTTCAGCTTCTGCCATCTCCACGATATTTCCTAAATACATCACGGCCACCTTGGTCGACACGTGCTCGACCACTTTGAGGTCATGGGCAATAAATATATAAGTGAGACCCAGTTTGTTCTGAAGCTCCATCAATAAGTTAATGACTTGGGCTTGAATCGAAACGTCCAAAGCAGAAACTGGTTCGTCACAGATGATTAGTTCTGGATTCACAGCAAGAGCGCGAGCAATACCAACCCGTTGACGTTGTCCACCGGAAAACTCGTGGGGATAACGGTTTAGGTGTTCGTGGCGCAGGCCCACCAGATCAATCAGTTCCGCAATGCGGCGCTGGCGTTCTTCGGCATTTTTGAAAAGGTTATGTATTATCAAAGGTTCTTCGAGAATCGCACCGATAGTCATGCGCGGATTCAAGGAAGCAAAGGGATCTTGAAAGATAATTTGAATTTTTCGTCTCATCTCACGCAGCTCTTCGCCTTTGATATGAGTGATGTCTTTGCCGTTATAAATGATTTTTCCTGAGGTTGTGTCGTGCAGGCGAGTCAGGCAACGTCCTAGTGTGGACTTACCACAGCCAGATTCACCAACCAGGCCAAGCGTTTCGCCCTTGTTGATTTCAAATGAAATTCCCTGAACCGCTTTTACAGAGGCGACTTCACGACTAAAGAGTCCACCGAAGATTGGAAAGCTTTTTGTGACGTTTTCAATTTTCAAAAGTGGAGTGCTCATTATTTTTTTACCTCTTCGGAGATAGGGTGATAACAGGCAACTTTGTGAAGGCCGCGAAGGTTTTCCATACTTGGGTAAACGGCACGACAGTCATCTTGGGCATAGGGGCAGCGATCAGCAAAACGACAGCCCACAGGTAAGTTGTAAGGGCTAGGTACCATGCCTTGAATAGTTTTAAGCTGTTCAAGTTTGTGTCCTGTTTCAAAGTGCGGAATAGAATCAAGCAATCCTTTGGTGTAAGGATGTTTCGGGCGATAGAAAATATCTTCGACTGTGCCGAACTCAACAATGCGACCGGCGTACATCACCGCGACTTCTTGGCACATCTCTGCCACGACACCAAGGTCATGGGTGATTAGAATCATGCCGGCATTAAACTCTTTCTGAAGATTTCGCATCAGATCTAGTATTTGCGCTTGAATCGTTACATCCAAAGCTGTCGTCGGTTCGTCGGCAATCAAAAGTTCAGGGTTGCAACTAATAGCAATCGCAATCATCACACGTTGGCGCATTCCGCCTGAAAGTTGGTGTGGATATTCGTGAAATCTTTTTTCCGGCGCAGGAATTCCCACAATACGCAGCATTTGAATCGCGCGACTGCGAGCTTGTTCTTTATTCAAAGATTTTTGATGTAGAATGATCGCTTCTTCGATTTGATCGCCGATTGTGTAAACGGGATTCAAGGAAGTCATGGGCTCTTGAAAGATCATTGCAATTTCGTTGCCGCGGATCTCGCGCATTTGATCATCTGAGAGTGTTAAAAGGTCGCGTCCTTTAAATAGGACTTTTCCAGCTTGGATGCTTCCTGGTTTTTGCACCAGGCGCATCACGGAGAGTGAGGTGACGGACTTGCCACAGCCGGATTCACCAACGATTCCAAGAGTTTGGCCTCGCTTTACGGTGAAACTTACGTCGTCTACGGCTAGGAAAGAACCGTCGTCAGTTTTAAAACCTGTCTTTAAATTCTGAACATCTAAAAGAATATCACTCACCGGAGACTACCCCCATTCGCTTGCTTATATAGATCATGCCGCCATGAGGCAAGTTGTGAAAGACCCGCCATTATTTTTTTTGGTGAGTCCGCGTCATGCTTGCGCCAGCTCTAGGAGGAGCGGAGCCAGTTGGTCATAGTGCACAAGGCTGGCCCGCGGCGAATAACTATTCAAAATTTCTGCCTTGGTATAACCAAATTCAACGGCAATGGCGGGTACGCGGGCACGTTGGGCCGAAAGCATATCCGGAGTGCCATCCCCAATCATAAAAGTTGTTTCAGGAGTGTGCCCAGTTAAATTCATCACCGTTTGCAATGGCAAGGGGCTGGGTTTGCGTTCTGCCAAAGTGTCGGCCCCAAAAATATGCAGCCATGGAAATCGGTTAAGACCGAGATGATTGATGATGGCTTTGGCTGGGGCTTCATTCTTATTCGTCACAATGGCTATCGCGCCTTTGTAGTTTGTTAAAAAGGATTCCACACCGGGGAAGATCTTGGTATCCCGGAGCATTTCTTTTCGATAGGTCTCGAGAAATTCCAATTCGATGGCCGTCACGGTTTCAGCGCTTAAGCTTTCTGAAGAAAAAATATCGCTGATCAGCTTTTTTAGGCCCTCACCGATATGAGAAATAATAGTCTGATCATCAAGCTCAGACTTCCCGTGGCGAGTGAGCGTTAAGTTCACAGCTCGAATAATATCAGGAGCGGAATCAATTAGAGTGCCATCTAGATCAAAAATAAGAAGTGGGGTCATAGGCCCATATCTTACACTAAAAAGACCTTATTCGACAATTTCTAACTCGACTCGACGATCCTCAGAAGCTTGTGTTTTTGTCAGGCGTGCAGATTTGTTGGCGTACTCAGATCCCATACCCACAGCTTCTAGCTTTCTTGCGGGCACGCCCTGGGATATCAAATAACTGCGCACATTTTCGGCGCGTTCTAGCGAAACTTGCTGATTGCGGTTGGCGTTTCCGATTGTATCGGAGAATCCCGCCACGCGGACCTTGTTATAGGAGTTGGTAGATCGATTCATCTCGACAGCGATTTCATCTAGAGCTCTTTTGTTTTCAGCGTTTAAAGCTGTGCTGCCGTATTCAAACCGAATTGCGCGAGACAGACGCGAAAATTTAGCGCTTTGGCGCAAATCTTGAGAAGCACGATCCAACGCAGAGGGCGGAGAGCTGCCATTTCGACTGTTTAGTAGGGGCTGGTCTTCCTTTGAAGAAGCGCAGGCCACTAGAATAAGACTTATGGAAAGTACCAAAATCAGTTTCATGGAAACCTCCGTTAGGGCGTTAAGCCAAAATAGTAAGGAGTTTTTTGGTCCTTCGGCAAATTAACTTCCTGTTAACTTTGGGAGCTATTTATGAGAGGATTTTTCCATGAGAGAAGAACTGTCATCGAACAAAGAAAAATATTTAGCGGAATTATGCCCCATGGAGAATGCGCTTCAGCAGCTTTCTCGACAGTTTGCCGAAGAGCTAGGCTTAGGGCGCATAAGTATTTCTGCGGCTGAAGCCAACCTTGTGCGCACCTTGGTGCAAATACATGGCTGTAAAAAATTTGTCGAAATCGGAACACTGACAGGTTTATCTGCTCAGTATATCTTTGAAGCTTTGCCTTTGGGCGGGGCTCTGTGGACTTTAGAAAAAGATGCTCGTCATGGTGAGAAAGCGCAGGAAGTATTCTCTCAAATCGATCAAAGCCAAAAAGAAATTCATCTTGTGATGGGTGATGCCAGGGAGCAGTTGCCCTTACTATCGTCGGCAGGTCCTTTTGATGGTGTGTTTATTGATGGGAATAAAGCTGCTTATTTGGACTATCTTTTGTGGGCTGAATTGAATTTGCGGCCCGGGGGGCTGGTGCTGGCAGATAATATTTTTCTATCTGGCTCTGTGTGGGGGGCTACTACAACCCAAAAGTTTTCAGAGAAGCAAATTCGTGTCATGCAAGAGTTCAATCAGCGCTTGGCGGACCCCTCACGTTATATCGGTGCGGTCGTTCCTAGTTTTGAAGGTCTTTTTGTTGCGATAAAAATATAGCGGGTAAATCGTAGACTATTTTAGTCGCGCTTAAAAGCTTCGATTTTCATTTCAATAGCATAGTCCTTTGAGGCCTCCCCCAAGGGGGCCAAATTCCAAATCCAACTTTTTAAGGCCGTGTATCCAGTGAAGTTGGCGGGATAGCTGCCTTCATATATGACTTCGCCGTCCTTGGATCGGTAGGTCACTACTCGATCTGAATAAATCAATTTTCGTCCTTGGCATGCGCTGAGGGATTCAATGTGTCGATTGGCAAAGCCTGTGCACACACGATCTTTTTCCTCCAGAGTCAGCGGTCGCTTGAGTTTCTTTTCAGTATGTTCGATGGGCAAAAGAGCCAGCTGAGACAAAATATTTGCTGAAATAATTAAATCAGCATCGAAATAAAAAAATGGTAAGGATTTTTTCTTTTTTGTGATCGCCAACAGGCCCTCGAAAGAGTCGATTTGTTCCAAGTCTTCAAGAGTGTTGCTGAGGTCTTGGGTGATCAGCTTGAGGGATCTATTTTTTCTTGCCAAACGATGATGAGCTAAGGGGTGAATGAGGTCGACTAAGGTGATATCTTGAAAATGCTCGGTCAAAAGATGAAGCGGAATTTCATGAAGGTGAGCACTGCCTAATACGACGACGGATCTTTTTTGCGGCAGACCTTCAAGGGCCAGCAAAAATATTTCTTGGCAATTTTTAAGGTGCGGCAACCACTGCTTCTTGCATCGTTCAAAGCGATGTTTTAAGGAAATAGACGAATACAAAAATCCATATCTTTTTGCTAGGGGTGTCTTTGGTGTCAGTAGGTATTCGAGGGCTTCTTTTAGCATCGTCTGGTTATACCCTGCGAAGAGAGGAATTCAAAGTTGGAAAATGTATTGTAGGCAAGTCTTTCCCTTTCTTGTTATCTATCCCTGACCTGCTTCCTATTCCATTCTTTGTTGAAAAGGTTGTCCCTGGGAGTCTGGTTCAGCCCCGAGTGCAGGGCGATCACTCCTGCGAGGCAAAGAGGAAGTATTCGAAGGGCATTCGTCACCCTCCACGGCGATTCGGGCCAATGTGTTGCTGTTGCCACGTTTTTGAAGTTTATAGCAAGGGGCGGTTGTGGCCCTCATGGTCATTGTATCTGCGGGGGTTAAATATTCTTGCGAGGACACCGCAGCCTTCGAAGTGTGGTTGAAAATTAAGCTTGAAAGGACGATGGCGAAAAGTGTTCTAAATTTTTTCATAGCACTCTCCCTGTCCTTTCATTCTAGAGTAGATTTTATTCTAAATGTGAAAACTGTCGCGCGACGCTGGATGGAGGGATAGATTTTTGAGCGTCTGTCTAGGAAACCAAAGGCAGAACGCTTTCAGCGCGAATATTGGTGACAGCACCGACCTTTTCCAGAGTGCCGCGAATTTCTAGCAAAGACTTTCCATAAATGACCATGCGATACTTTTGATAAGTGTCTGGTGCAATAATGATATTCATAAAGCCAAACTCGTCTTCCAAGGTGATAAAACACATGCCCTTCGCCGTAGGAGGTCGTTGAGTGTTTGACACTAAGCCCGCAACTCGCACTTTCACTTTTGTTTTCAGAGACCCTAAATCCTGAGAGCTTTTAAACGGAACATGCCGTTGCGCAATCAAGCCTTCATTCTTTTGCTTTAGATATGAACGCAAGATCGACAAGGGATGAGCATGCACCGAAAATCCCTTAGTGTCGTATTCCCGTCGCAGTTGATCCCAGTTGGATTCAAAGGGCAAAGTTTCGCTCATTTCCTCGTGGCCTTCTTTGGCGTGTCCCCATAAAAAACTATTTCGATCCAGACTGAGGCCCTCTAATTTCCAAATTAATTCGCGGGCGTTTTCAGCAAAGCTTGCCAGGGCCCCCGCTGCAGCCAACTTTACTAGAATACTTTTTGGCAAACTGTGTCGCCGAATGAAGTCACCGAGGTCTGCATACAAGCCCTTTTGCTTTCTTTCATTTTCTATGTCCTGCAAGAGTTGCGCAGACACGCCATAAATAGAGCGCAAACCGACGCGCAAGGCATGTCCCGTCGGCACAGCCTCGAGGGTGTAGTCATAGTCAGATTGTTGAATGCAAAGCGGGTGGACCACCACTCCATTTCGTTGGGATTCGGCGATCAGGGTGCGGGGTGGGTAAAAGCCCATCGGCTGACTGTTTAAAAGCCCGCACACAAAAACTTCAGGATGATGTTTTTTAAGATAGCAACTGGCATAGGTTAAAAGAGCGAAACTCGCGGCATGGCTTTCAGGGAAACCGTAATTGGCAAAGCCCTCGATGGTTTTATAAATTTGTTCTCCATATTCGGCGGATATTCCCTTGGCTGTAAGCCCCGTTAAGATCCTTTCGCGCACTCCGTTCATCGTCATACGTTTGCGCCATGCTGAGGACATGATTCTTCGCAATTCATCAGCTTCTCCAGGAGTGAACCCGGCTGCGACGACGGCAATCTTCATGACTTGTTCTTGAAAAATGGGAATGCCGAAGGTTTTTTTGAGAATGGGCTCTAGATCCGGGTGGGCATAGGTGACTTTTTCTAAATTTGCACGGCGTTTGAGATACGGATGCACCATTCCCCCTTGCAAAGGGCCGGGACGAATCAAAGCGACCTCGATAACAAGATCATAAAAAGAGCGTGGTTTCATTCGTGGCAAAGTGTTCATCTGCGCACGTGATTCGATTTGGAAGACACCGACTGTTTCCGCGCGCCCAATCATATCGTAAGTCGGACCATCGTCGGCAGGAATACTAGCTAAATTAAAACTCAGGCCCTTATGTTTTTTTAAGAGATCAAAACACTTTCGCAAACAGGTCAGCATTCCTAAACTTAAAAGATCAATTTTCATTAATTTTAAGTGGGCCACATCGTCTTTGTTCCACTGGATGACATAGCGTCCATTCATGGTGGCTTTTTCGACAGGAACCATTTCGGTGATCGGATCCTGGGTGATCAGAAAGCCCCCGGTATGAATTCCAAGATGGCGAGGAAAACCGCGCAGCTGTTGTGCTAGATTTAAGAACAAACCCCATTGGTGATTTGGTAAGCCGAAGCGTTCTCCGGCGCCGGGTTCCAGTAGGCGAGTCATGCCATCACGACCCATGAATTTCACCATAGCATTTATTTTTTCTAAAGGAATTCCGAAAACTTTGGCGGCTTCTCGTAAAGACATGCGCGAGCGAAAACGCACCACCGTACAGATCATGGCGGCATGGCGCTCATTGTATTTTTCGTAAATATGCTGAATGACTTCTTCGCGGCGACTGTGTTCAAAATCGATATCAATATCCGGTGGTTCGCCTCGCTCGCGGGAGATAAAACGTTCAAAGAGCACGTCAATATTGCGAGGATCTACTGAAGTCAGGCCAATGCAATAACAGACCACGGAATTCGCGGCAGAGCCTCGCCCTTGAAAAAGAATTCCTTTTTGATCCGCAAACTGACAGATTTCCTTTAAGGTTAGAAAATAGTCTTCATATTCCAAGTCTTTGATCAGCAAAAGTTCATACTCGATCATCTGGCGAAATTTCTCTGGTAAACCTTCAGGGAAGCGTCGTTTAACACCCTCAAAAGTCAGATGTCGCAAATAATTCGTCGATGTCATATTGGAAGGTAATGAAGAACGGGGATAGCGATAACGAATTTCATTCAGGTTGAAATTCACACGTGCGGCGATTTCCACGGTTTTATCCACAAGGTCCAAACGATGTTGCCACAAAAAAGAAATTTCTTCGATAGACTTTAAACAGTGTTCGGCATTTTGAATCAGTTTGTCCTTGGCTTGTTCTAAAGTGCAGTGATGCAAGATGCAAGTCAGGACATCAAACAAAGGTTTACGACTGGACTGATGCATAAACGGCCGTTGAGTCACAAATAATTGCGCCTGGCATTTTTCTTCCAGAGCCAAGGCTTGATTTAATTGCTCGTGGGACTCCCAAGTGAAGTCCTTCCAAACAGGAATATAAAGGCGATCGCCAAATAATTTTTCTAAACGCTCAAAACGTGCTTCATCCAGGGGAGGAATCGCAAAGCATAAAAGATCGTGGTGATGTTTTGCGATTTGTTCCAGACTTAAAGAAGAAAAACCCTTGGTGGCCTGACGCTTTCCCAAGGTTAAGAGTTCACATAAATGACTGTAACCAGTTTTATTCATGGGCACTAAGGCCACGGCACTGCCATCGGTTAAAGTGAGCTCCGCCCCGACTAAATAACGAAAGCTTTCTTTGGCTTTTAGATTGGCGGCAAAGTGAGAGGGTGCTTGGGCGGCTTGATGTCCTCGAGCCACGCCATAAAGTCCGTTCAAATCAGAAAGGGCGAGGCCATCGTAACCATACCGAATGGCTTCTTCGACCATTTCTTCAGGATGAGAAGCCCCTTGTAGAAATGAAAAATTACTGCGAGCCATAAGCTCGACATAGCCCCGTGCTTTTTTTGCGGGGGCTTGGATTTGTTTTTTTGGAACCAAGTTTTTCATTTAATCAAAATAGCCGTGTAAATAGTATTGGGAACTCATGCGATCTTGGAAAACCCATAAAAGCTGCCCCTGTTGGGAAAGAGCAAAAAAGTAGTCTCGATATTTCAGTTCACGTTCGACCAATTGCCACCATGAAGACTCAATTCGTTCGCTGGGTTGAGTTGAAACAAAACGTAAACGACTGACTTCGTAGTCGTTCAAGGTCACGGGCTGATCTAAAAGCAAAGAAGGTCGCGGGCTGCGTGCTAGTTCTTTGGCATACACCGTTTTTACTTGCAAGGCTCCTTGTGATTTTTCGATAACATCAGAAGGATTAAAGTCTGAGGGCCACTCGGTGACGAGGCGATAACTTTTTTCTGGAAAATGGCTGGGTTCGATTTGCAGGAAACCCATTTCACATTGGGCTTGCTTGGCAAAGCTAATCAAACGTCGCCAACGATCTTCGGCATTGTCGCGCGGTTCAAAGAAATCCAGTTGTTGAAGCTTTTCTGGAACATCATACAGCGTCAGTTCAAATTCACGAATGGGATTTTCTAAAGTGATCTGCTCAAGCTTTTTTCCCAAAAGGTCTTCAAATAAAATCTGGTCGCGACTGGGGCTGATCGGTTCAATCGCCAACACATGTTTTTTGTCTGAATACTCGCAATGTAAAATGAGTTCCAATTTTTGCGCGTAACGACCCAGCCCCAGTAAGCGAGCAAAAAGTCCATCTAATAAAGGACAGACTTGATTCATTAAAAGATCCATTCGGCCTAGGGGATCATCCATATAGCCATAGCCCACAAGAGGGTCGCGAGGAATAAGAGGCGAAATGACCTGAGAGTCCTGATTGTGCAAACGATTCCAAAGTAAAACACCGATATCCCCCCAACGCTCTCGTAGTGATGGCAATTTAAATTTTGTAACTTCTTCTAAAGAATAAATTCCCAAAGAGTGGCAAAAACTAATCACATGTTCGATGGATTTTTTCCGTATCCAAGGAATTAGGCCTTCTAAGTCATGCAAGGCATCGAGTCCCAGACCGGAAAGACTTTTATGGTCCTGGCCGGGTGATCCAATCATGTTGGGTTTCCAACGGGCTAACAATTGCGCAACAGCGGGAGAGTCCGCGATGGCAGCTGTTGTTGTGGCTGAGAACTTTTGTGCGATCTCTAAAGATTTTTCGAGACAGGCGGGCTCGCCACCTAAAATATCTGAAGTCGAAGAAAGATCGACAAAGATAAAATGAGGAAAGCGAAACTGCACTCGAGGACTTAAGAGCAGAAAAGCTTCAGCTAAGGAGCTTGTTTGCGTAGTTTTTAAATTGAGGCATAAAGTTCGCATACACGGTACTTCCTGCAATGCTAAAAGGTGTGGGGCGGTGAAGGGCTCGTTGGATCGTGATAAAGTCGCGTTGAAATTGAATGATTAAAGAAAATAACGGATTGATAAAGCGACTGGGCTGTTGGCAAATGAAAACCAAAGCCACTTTATGAAAGCGACAAAGTTTTTTTAATTTTTGCAGCTGATGATTTTTTAAAAACATGTCTTTCAACTGGCAACCGACCACTTCAAATAAAGAACTGGTGATAAGTTCTTGAAGCATCCAAAAAAGTTTTTCCACCTCGTGGGGCTCCTTCACCACAAGCAGGCGTTTCAAATTTATTTTGCGCGACTTTAAATGAGCCGGAAATAAACTGGGTCCGCCATTGACCCAGGCGACCCACTGATCTTTTTCGTGGGCCTTTTGTGTGAGCTGAATCCACAAAGAAGTGGCTCCTGTTCCGGGGGCTCCTTGAAAAAGACTCAACTCTCCTTTTGGAATGCCTTTCCACAAAAGAAAATCATCAAAAGTTGAAACCCCGGTCGGAATACCTGCGGGAGGGGCTAAGTCCTCGGGGGAAACAAAAGGGATGTTGGCTAGGGCGGGTAAATTGTGGCTCATGTGTTGCTCCATTTACATATAAATTACTATGTAAATAATATGTAAGTCAAAGGGGAGATGAGGGGGTTGGACCGAAACTGGACTCTGCAGGGAAGTTCTTTCTTAGCTTAAAGATATTAGATGGTTAGGAGGTGGAGGATTATGCTGAAAACAGGAAAATGGTTTTTTTGGGTGGGGAGTAAGGAGAGTTTCTTCGTGCAGCTGTTCCCGGTTTGAGTTTTTCTGACCGTCCGTGGGGGTCTTGCTGCTGGCCATCCTTGGCCATCAGCTCGAGGTTTTGTGGGCTTTTCTGTTTTGCGGGATTGATGGTTGTTTGAGGGGGTGCGTTTTTGTTCATTCGAAAATGGGGGCTTTTGAGTGAAAAATGCTGTGTGTTTTTTGGATCGAGTTGTTTTTTCGCCTCAGAAATTCATTTGAAAATTCACATACTAAATAGAATCGAATTTTCTTTGGACCAGTTTGAGAGGGACGCGATATTTTCTGCGCATTTTACCTCGAAAAAGACGGATAATTAAGTGGCAGCTGCTTCAGTGTGTTTATGAGTTCTTGACTAGAAGGCCGCAGTTTTCTATTTCATTTCTATCTTACCTTACTTAAAGGCGTCGAAGGGAATTTATGCGCGCAATGAAAATCACGGGAATTGGTGGTTATGTTCCTCCGAATCTTTATAAAAATTCGGACCTCGAAAAAATGCTCGAAACCACAGACGAGTGGGTTCAACAGCGGACGGGTATCCAGCAAAGATATTGGGCCAGCGCCGAGCAAGCTACTTCCGACCTTGCTTATGAAGCCTCTTTGATAGCGATCAAGAATGCCGGCATAAAAGTCACTGACATTGATATGATTGTGCTGGCAACTTCAAGCCCCGATTATGATATCCCAGGAACAGCAGCCCCTTTGCAGGCGAAGCTCGGTTTGGGCGGCATTCCTTATTTCGATATTCGCCAAGCGTGTTCAGGATTTATTTACGGACTTTCTTTGGCCGACAAATTTATTCGCTCGGGATCGAACAAATGTATTTTGGTCGTCGGTGCTGAAGTTCAATCTAAAGGTTTAGATTTAACACCACGAGGGCGCAACACCAGTGTGATTTTTGCTGATGGCGCAGGTGCCGTGGTCGTGCAGGCTTGTGACGTTCAAGACTCTCGAGCAGAGTCGCATGTAATTTGTTCGGAACTACATGCCGATGGGGCTTTTGCAAAAGAGCTGATGATGGCAGCGCCGGGTAGTGCCTGTGGCGAAAAACGAATTTCTCATGCCATGCTTGATGAAGGTGTGATCTATCCGGAAATGAACGGTCGCTTGGTGTTCATGCACGCAGTGACTCGTATGCCGGAAGTTTTGAATTCGGCACTTAAGACGGCCGAATACTCATTAGATAAAGTGGATATGTTCTTTTTTCATCAGGCCAATATGCGCATTAATCAAAAAGTGGCTGAAGATATGGGAATTCCAACTGAAAAAGTTCATAACACGATTCAAAAGTTCGGCAACACCACAGCCGCGACCATTCCATTGGGAATGTACGATGCCTTTCAAGAGGGGAAACTAAAGCCAGGTATGCTTTTAGGTCTTGCCACTTTCGGTGCGGGATTTACTTGGGCTTCAAGTGTCATCAGACTGTAAAAAATAGAATTATATCGCTAGGGCAAAAGGCCCTTGCGATGAGCTTTAATTAAGCTCGCTAACCCCACTCGGTTGTAGCGATCATCAATGCGATAGCTTTCCCAGCCCTCTCCGCCCAATGCCAAATGGATGCACTTACTTGGGATTAACGAAACACTTTTACAAAGCTCTTCTTGTACCTTCAAATATTTATTGGGAATGAAGTCGGGTTCCAAGTTGTTCATCATATAAAGCCCAATACGGGCCGCAGCTAAAACTGTGTGATTAAAATTATTTTGCTGGCAGATCGGAAATTGATCTTGCAGATTACTAAAGCGAATACCCGAACGAACATGTCCTAGACCGGCACCTTTGGATAATGAAAAACTGACAGACTCGATGGCCGCGTGGCTAAAGTCAAAAGTGATTCCATGGCAAGTTCCGAAATAGGCGCAGTCGATGATCACTGGTACCCCTAGGACAGCCGCTTGATCCAAGACTTCACCCATGTGTGAATGCAAATCTCCGGTTGAACAAAATGGGGTCGAAAGAATCACATAGTCATTTTTTTCCAGTGGGGCATCTTCCAAGAAAACGGACTGCGAAACCACGCGGCGGTGATAGCCATATTCTCCACGAAAAATACGCAAGCGCTTGTGGGCATATTTAAAATAAACTTCGTCGAAAGTTTGAGTGGTGCCGTTGATTAAATCCAAACGATTAAAGCGATCCAGGCCAGTCACTGAGTTTAGTGTCGTTCGTTGAATCCATTTTTTGTAAGTTTGCAGGTATTCTTCCCGGCAAGAAAGGGGGCTCTCCTTTGAATACCATTCGGACCATGGGACCTTTTTTAGGAGCTCAGTGAAAAGGGGGTCGTAAACAGACTGTGTCTGATGGGTGAGGAGCTTTTGTTCTTCAAGAATATGTCGCTTTAGCATAGGAACAGGCTAATAGAAGAAGTTCTAAAAATGGAACTAATTATAAGAGTTATGCCCTGTGGCTTTGAAATAGGAAGGGGAGCGTTGTCGACTAGGTCTTCCGAAACGCTGTGATATATCCCTTACTGTAGATCAGTTGAAAGCCACTTAAGTCTAAATCAAGCGGCAGATTTTTCATTGCATCGTCGACATAGACCCCACCTTTTACAAGGTTCTGCTTGGCCCACTCAAAAGCTGCCAATTTAGAACGGGGGGAGTTTTCCCAATTGCTGACGTCATTCCACACAAGTGCAGGGGCTTGGAAGTTTTGCAAAACATTTGAAGTACGAACATCACCGATAAAAATTTGACGACTATTTGTGTAGGGATAGATATCGACACCTCGTACACGATGAGACCCAAAAAGCTCATTCAGAGCTTGCAGCGAAGCTCCTTGGTAAGACCCTAATTCCACAATAAGCCCCTGTTCGGGTACGTGGCCTTTGTTTTTAAGTTCTTCAAAGAAAGGGTGGGCTTCGGTATGCCAGTGGCTCATATCCGTGTCTTTGAGGTATCTGGGATTACTATCCGCTTTGTCTTTGGGAACGGCGGCAAGGAGATTAGCAAGAGTGCGACGACGATCAAAAAGATCAGAAGCTACATCCATCGCGAATTTTTTAGAAACGCCACTAAAGCCTAAGCCAGAAGCAAGGCCGCCAATGGCTGCGACAATAATATTGCGACGAGAAAGTTCATAACACACGCCTACGTCCTCCCAATATCTATTATGATAGCTTACAGAGCATCTATTGCAAGGTTCTAGTTGAGTGTATCAAGATGGAACGTTCTACTAAAGTCTTGGTTGGGCTAGAGGACCTAAGGCAGAGACTGCGTCCATTTATGCGAATCGAATGTGAGTAAGAGTCCGTGGGGGGGATGTCTTGTTTTGGCGGCTCCATAGCGGTTAAGGTTTGCTTGCGGGCAAAAGCATACGATACTTTTCACCTATGGCAATGAACCCTCTTATTTGGATTGTGTGTCTTTTATTTGTTAATACCGGTATGGCAGCGAGTCTAGTTCAGACTCAAGAGATCCGCATAGGCTCAACAGCGCGCCATCCGGACGTGATTTATGGAAATCCTGAAGTCGGGTTCTTTTCGGCTAAAAAATTGGAACGACAAAAGAAAAATCAATGGAAAGTGTCCTTTATTCCGCCTTCCTACCAGGTGCCCATCTTATTTTACGAAAACAGCGGTGGACAAAAAAAACTTCTTTTAAAGAAAATTTTTAAAGCTCCTTTGGGTCATCCATCGGCTTTAAATATTCAAATGCGTGGAGCTTTAAGTATTCCTTATTTGCTGATGAATTTGACGACTCGAGAAACCAATCCATCTTCCTACTACCCTGCAGCGATTAATCGTTTGGGCGAGGTTGTTTGGTATGACAAGTCACATTTAACTCCTCAAAGAAATTTAGAAAGTTCGAGCAACTTGAGTTTGCTGCCTTGGGAAGGTGGTGTCTTCGTTCGAGGAGCCGGCGAAAATTCATTTTGGAATCTCGTCGCCTGGGACGGGATCGCCACAAAATTACGCCCAGTGGAGTTAGCCGGTAAAAGACTTGATGCCCACCACTCAATGGGTTTGGGCGCAAAAGAAATATTTTTTTGGACAGCCTTGACTCAGAAAATTTCGCCAATGAAAGATTCAATTCCAGTTTTCAGAGGAATTGCAGGTTGGTGGAGAGGCCTCGGAGAAGAAGGGCGAATCATCGTAGGGAATCGTTTGGTTGGCCTGAATCCTGAAACTGGAGCTTTGCGCTCGGTATTTACGACGTTTGATTTAACGACCCCTGCTAAGTCACCATCTCGAAGTTTGGATGAAAATATGGATCGGTTCTTGGATGCTCACACTGTGGCGGAGTATCGGGCACTTAAGAGTGTCAATGATCCAGAGTTCTATATTTCCGAAAGATATGATACGGATTGGAGTCATGAAAATTCAGTGGACATAACGCCAGATGGGAATTTTCTGATCACGATACGAAATCTCAACTCAGTAGTCTTGCTTTCGCCAGAGGGGAAACTCCTCTGGGCCATCGGAAACGAAAAGTTTTCGACGCACAAGTGGAAGCCTTCTCAGGCCTCTTTAGGGCTACCGCACTCTGCGCGTTGGATCTCTAAGGATCGTATTGTGGTTTTTGATAATGCGGCTTCATTTCGTGGAATGGTGAAGGGGGCTAGCCAATCTCGTGCACTTTGGCTGCACCTTTTGCCAAATGGAAATATTGAAATTGAAAAAGAAGTTATCATGCCGGGGGATAAGTCCCTGACAAAGGGATCAATTCGCCCCATAGGCACTGAGGGCTTTCTTATTTGGCATCCAGGCCCTCACACAGGTGTCGCTCAATGCTTGGAAACAGATCGAGCAGGAAATGTAACGGGACATTTGACGATGGATTGGCCAGGTTACAAAAAACACGACGAGGTGCTGCCGCTCTCTAATTTAGGGGACCCATTTGTGGAGGGTGCAGCGACCAAGAGTAAAACCATTTATCTGGATGGAAAATATGACGAAGAAGTTTATTAAGGTTTTTACGTTCTTAATTCTGAGTACAAGTATTTCGATTGCGGCGGATACGTCCGTTCAGCTAAAGGACTATGAAGGTTTTCAAAACAATTGGGAGCAGTTAACCGTGCGATTTCGCGAAGACTCGGGGGAAATGCGATTTGTTTGGGGAAATAAAAAAGCCATGCAAGGCTTAGAGAGCGGCAAAGGTGCTTACGAAAAGGGCTCTGTCTTCTCCAAAATATCATTTAAAACTCAAGACGATCCCGCTTTCACCAGCTCAAAGGTTCCCTCGGGCACTCGGCGTGTGCAGTTGATGATTCGCGATGAAGATCTTTATGCAGGCACTGATGGCTGGGGCTACTTTCTTTTTGACAGCATGGGGAAGCCCGTGAAAACGGACGAAAATGCTTGTGCTGCTTGCCATCGAGTGGTTCCGGATCGCGGGTTTGTTTTTTCTCAAAAGGTTGAGCTTGCAAATATTTTTTCAAAACAAGCGAGCTCTTTGCCACTCGCCATACCGGAGTCAAAAGTTGTTTTTGAAAACACCGGAAGCAAATCCTTGCCGACGAACTTTATCAAATATCTTCCCCCTATAAGTCGGTCCCAGAAATTAAGAAGGCTCATGCAACCGTGGTTCAAGACGGCCTTTGAAGGTACGGCTGATGAGATCCGACCACTGCTTACTAAAGAGGCCACCCGAAGCTCGCAAGCTGCCTTTTTTCTGAGCCCAGACCAAAAAGTTTTGTCCTTTG
>JBBKWD010000039.1:0-13557 GCA_037968775.1 Bdellovibrio sp. | reverse complement strand
TCCAAAAAGAACTCAACTCGGCACATGAAACGAAGTTTCGCTCAATGAGTTTAGCTCAAGAGTTAAGAAATGATTCGGCAAACTTAACACGAACGGCAAGAACCTATGTGGTCACCGGCGACGATAAATATGAAAAAGAATATTTTGAAATCATCGCCGTCCGAAATGGCGACAAAGCGCGCGCCAATGGCAGAAGGGTTAGCTCTAAAGTTCTGATGAAAGAAGCTGGATTTTCAGATCAAGAGTTTGCTTTGCTTGCAGAGGCCGAAGGTCGTTCTAATGAATTGATTGCCACGGAAACAATGGCAATGAATGCAGTTAAAGGACTTTTTCGGGATGACTCAGGAAAGTTTTCGATTCAAGGCGAGCCCGACCTGGTTTTGGCTCGTAAGTTAATGCATGACGATTCTTATCATAAATTTATTGATAAAATCGGCGAACCGATTACTGAATTCGAAAAAGTTTTAGAAGTTCGAACTAAAGGTGCTGTCGAAAAAGCTCAATCATTTTCGAATATGGCCTTGGGCAGTGTTGCGGTCTTTATTATTGTATTATCTTTTACAATGTTTATGGCCTCTAATTCCCTCAAGGCTGGTATTCGGCAGCAGGCGGAATCATTGTCGACGGCCTACGGTCAAATTCGTCACTTGGTTTCAAACTTGACGGGGTCGAGTGCAGACCTATCCTCGGCGTCCACAGAGTCCGCCGCTTCTCTAGAAGAAACGGTCGCATCTTTAGAAGAGCTTTCGAGTATGATCAAGCTGAATGCAGATAATGCAAAATCAGCTTCGGACCTATCTCGAGTGTCTAAGATGGCAGCTGAAGAGGGCTCTAAAGAAATTTCCGATTTAATGACATCGATGAAAAATATTGTTCAGTCTTCTAAAAAGATCGAGGAAATTGTCACGGTTATTGATGACATCGCCTTTCAAACGAATTTACTCGCCTTGAATGCGGCGGTGGAAGCGGCTCGTGCCGGAGAACAGGGAAAAGGATTTGCTGTGGTTGCGGAGGCCGTCCGTGCCTTAGCACAACGAAGCGCCTTGTCGGCAAAAGAGATTGCGGGATTGATTTCTGAGAGTGTTGATCAGGTAGAAAATGGACACAAAGTTGCGGAGTCGAGTCATTTGGTCCTTAATAAAATTCTAGATGTCGTAAATAAAGTGGCCGGCTTGAACAATGAAATTGCGACAGCCAGCGTGGAGCAAAGCACGGGAGTTTCGCAAATCACTCAAGCAATGAATCAGTTGGATCAGGCAACCCAAATCAATGCATCTTCTTCAGAGACTATTTCTGAGGCGGCATCGAGCTTGAATGACTCTACTGCAGGGTTAACGGAAACAATTGTGAACCTTGAAACTTTGACAGGTTTAAAAAAATCGGCGTAGAGGCCTACCTGGAGTGGTCAAAAAAAAGGGTTGGATTTCTCCAGCCCTTTTTTCAATTTTGTATTTGATGTCGTTAGAATTATTTTAAGAAATCAGCCATCAAACGAGCGCCTACAACAAATTCAGTTCTTTCTTTATTATTACCTGTCGGTGGCTCTTCAGTCGTCATATTGTATGCAGCATGATAGCGGAAGACATTTTCTGTGCTCGGAACGTATTCAAGCACGGCTCCGTAGCCCATGAATTTCGTTGTTTGGTTTACGCCGATTTCTTGCTTTTCTTCTGAAGAAGTGACTTCTAGACGAGGAATCCAGTTTTCCATTCCTGTGTAAGCGAGCTTTCCAACTATGGATGTCAGATTGTCGGTGCCTGTTGTTTCGTGAGCAGAAACCAAGTAATCGAGGCTAGCATAGATGGGCTTTGCATCCCACTTTATACCGGCAGCCATAAAGGCATACTTGTCATTTTCAGAACGGTTCATCATGTGGTAGCTGGCTGCGAAATTGAGAGCCTTGTCTAGAAATCCACCTTTCCAAGCTAATCCGTTCATGGTGTAGTTCTGCTGGAACTTACCAGCGCCGTCAACTTCATCTTTGTCCGCATTGGCAGTCATCAACCAGATGTTCTGATCAGCAAATGTAAACTGAGCTTTTGCCCCAGTCATATAACGCAAATCGCTAGCATTAAGAGTCGTGTCTGCAAGGTTGCTGCCGTTCACGCCTTTACCAGTGTAGAACTCAGAAGTAAGGTACAAATCGGGGCTGCTCGTAGCTCCTTCCCAGCCACCAAACTCCGTGTTGTATTTACCAACAGAGAGAGAAAATACATCGCTCATTTTTTGAGTGATATATCCCAATTCAACTGCAGAGAAAGTGTTTTCACGAACTGATTTACCCGAAGAATCTTTATTGAATGCCCAGCGCACGCGGAAAGACAAGTCGTCATTCACTTTGCCTTTGTAGTCTAAGCGGCCTGTTTTAAAATAGAAGTGCGAGTAGTTGGGCTGACCGACTTCCGTGTTATAATTAATGGACTGATAGTCCACGCGCGTATCTAAGTTCAGTGAGCCGGCAAATGCTACTGGCGTCATCGCCAGAATTGTTGCGAATAAAGTAACTAACTTTTTCATTCCTACATCCTTGTTGAAAATTCAGTGTGTGTTTAAAAAAGTATGAAGAAAGGTCTAGATTTTGCCAAGAAGTCTATGAAGAACTATGTTAAATGCCGCTCCTGCGCTCTGCAAGAAGTCCCAAGGCCCCATTTTTAACAAAATAAACATTGGAGAAGCCAACTTTTTCCAGTGCGAGTGCTATATCGGCTGCTTGCTTTCCTTCGACATCAATAACGACGAGTGCAAAATGGGATGGAAGACCTTTTGCTTGAACCAGTTCTACCGCATCTGTGATACTGCACTCCATATTGGCACTTTCAAGATGCATGGCCCAGGGGCCCTTGTACCAATCTGTAAAATCGGCTCCTAAATTCACCAATAGAAAGGGAACGCGACTTTGAATCAAATTATCAAATTGAAAATAACCTATTTGATTAAGCTCCATGAGGTCCACCTGCTTTTGCGTGATCGGGAATAGATTTATATATAGCGAAAACAATTCCGAGTGCCGCGAATGCCAAGGCTCCCGACACAAAGAAGGGTGATTGTATGGTGACAGCACCATAGATGAATCCGCCCAGAGCGGGACCTAAGATTCGGCCAAGCGAGGCCATGCTTTGAGTGACTCCCATTGCTGCCCCTTGCTCTTTTGTTTCAGCTAAAATACTGATGCTGCCCATGATTGAAGGATTGGTCAGGCCATTGCCGACAGAAAGTAAAGTCATGGTCAAAGTCATAAAGGCTAGGTTGGGTGCCAAGGCAATTCCTGTTAAGCCGACCGCAAAGAGAATCAAGCCCAGGCGCAAAACTTTTCTCTCGCCCCATTTAGGTAAAAGGCGACGTACTAAAAATCCTTGAGTGAAAATAATAATGACGCCGATATAGGCAAAACCAAAGCTGACGTCCTTAACGCTCCAATGATACTTTTCTCCCATAAATAATATCAGCGTTGCTTCCATGCAAGACATCGCCAGCGAAGAAAGAAAAAAGACATTCAAGAGAGGCCCCACAGTTTTGCCGCTGAGATAGTGCCACATCAAGGAGAAGCGTTTCTTTTTTGCAGCGGATTCACTTTTTTCATTCAGCGACTCGGTTAAAAAGCGCAGGCCGAAAAGGAAAATAGCAAAACATAGGCCCGAAACCCAATAGGCTGAAAACGAAGTATCAAAGTGGGGAGCTGATGAAATATTGTGCCCCCATACAGCTAAAAGGCCGCCGATAGCCGGGCCAAAAACAAAGCCTAATCCAAAAGCAGCACCAATAAGTGCCATACCTTTGGATCTTTCGTGCTTAGGAGTGATATCAGAGATGTATGCGGAGGCTGTGGAAAGACTGGCGCCGAAAAATCCTGCAAGCAATCGAGCGACAAAAAGCATCTCAAGGGATCGAGCCCAGGCAAAGACTATATAAGAGAGGCCTTCGCCAACTAGGCAGAATAAAAGAATCGGACGTCGTCCCCACTTGTCGGATAATTGCCCCCAAAAAGGCGAGAAAAGAAACTGCATGAGTGAATAGACAGAGAGTAGGAGTCCCGTTTCTAACGCAGTGGCCCCGAAATCCCGGCTCAATATCGGAATGATCGGAATGACTACACCAAAGCCTACAAGATACAGGAAAACAGTGAAAAAGATGACGGCGAGCCGCGATTTGTTTGATGTCATGGTCATAGATGTTTAATATTAGGAAGTCATGAAAATAGCAATTAATCTTCAGCGCTTAATGCTCCTAGCGATTTTTCATCTGGGCTTTTCTTCCATCGGATTTGCTTTGGATAATTACAAAGAGTTTAGGCGCGATACCTGGGATATCCAGGCAGAAACACAATACTTTTATTCTGAGGCGAATTACAAGTCGTCAGGAACCAGTATGGAAAAGCTCGCCAGTGGCAGCCACTACTCTTTATTGGATTTCACTTTTGAGACACGTTATGTGCCTCAACGGAACTGGTCCTTATTTGCCAGCGGAAATGTTGGCAACTCGGAAAGCCAGAACAGTGTTTCGGCGCGTAAGAACAGCACCTTTAACGAAATGGTCTTAGGGGCAGATCGACTGGTTTATGCCGATGCCTTTCAAATTATTCCTGAAGTAGGTCTTTTGATTCCTTTTGACAAGATTGACAGAAAAGCTGACAGCTCCTTGAACTCTGAGGGCGTTTTGCAAGTCTGGGCAAGAGCCACCGTGCAAAAGGAATTTTTTAATGTGCGAGTTTATGGTTGGCTGGGTGTCGAATACCGAGATGATGGGCGCTCCCATTTGATGCCTTGGGGGGCGGGCCTTCAATATAAAATTCCGCGCTGGCGTTTTGGTGCTGAACTTTTTGGATCACAAAGTATCTCAGATGATGTGGACACCAAGGATCCGACTCAAAGAAATGCTTATCTCAACACAGTCAATGCGGGCACTCTTAAGTTTTATTCAGTGAATCCCTCAAGTGTTGACTCCCTTGGGTATGTTACCTATTTGTTCACGCCAAAATGGAGTGCGCAAATCAATGGCGGCACCACTTTGGCCGGTGCGAATAGTGCAGCGGGCTTTCATGTCGGAGCTTTTGTGCGATTTACTTTTGATATGACGGACGGGTACCGAGAGTATGAGCCATTGGAAAGCTCCGAGACCTATGAAAAGTCGATGATGTACCAAGACAAAGCTGACACTCTGAGTTCTGAAAAAAAGGTGCCACGATTTCAAGAGGACACCCAGGATGGTGTTTCCCAAGAAGTCTTCAAAGCTCGTCCGACTCAGCCCAAAGTTAAAAAGAAACCAGCTCCAGTAAACCAAGACTTCCCGATACAGCTTAAAAAAGATTCTAAAAAGAAAAAGGCCTATTAGGGTTGATCGATTTTCAACAGCATTTTGGCTTCGGGCAAGGTGACGCCGACAATATCCACTGTCTTATGTCGATGCGTATCGCCCTTTACTAAAAGCACATTGCGTTTTGCAGTCTTAAATATTTCAGACAAAAATTCAATCACGGCATCGTTCGCGCGGCCTTCAAGCGGCGGGGCGGTGATGCGGATCTTAAAGGCACCATTAAAAGGCCCTATGATTTCATTCTTGGAAGCTTTGGGTTGAACAAAAAGGTGGAGCCGGACTCCACCTTTTATTTCTTCGATCATGATTTTAATTTAGAGTTCGGCTGGCTATTCAGCAGACAAAGGGGACACATTTGAAGAGCGGCCTTGGGTGTTGTTTCCGTTATTCACAATGTTGTGATTCGGAAGCTGCATTTGCGGCATGTACTTCTCACCTTGTTCAAGCAATGAAAGATGGGCTTGTGCCAAGGCTTTCAAATTCGCTTCAAACTGCATGCGAGCTCTTTTGAGTTCGGTGACTTCTTGATACATTTTTTTCAATGAATCACGAGAGTCACGAGTGATAATCTCAGCTTTTTGTTGAGCATCAGCCACGATCAGGCGACCTTCACGTTCCGCATCTTGGCGCAGACGTTCTGCCATTTGACCAGCGGTTGCGATAGTTTCTTTGAGGATTTGATCGCGCTCTTTGTATTCCATGAGTGAAAGTTCTTTTTCACGCATAGCTTCTTTAAGTGCATTCTTTTCCTGAATGAGTAATTCCATTTGGCCCGCGATTTGTTGGAGAAAATCCATCACTTCGTCAGCGTCCAAACCCATCATTCTTTTTCCAAAAGATTTGTGAGCAATATCGATAGGAGTAATTTTCATTTTGTTCCTCCTTGAACAAGATGTTTTTAGGATAAAGGCCGAGTCCCTAGAACGGCAAGGTTATTTGATTTCCCTCGCCATTTCTTTGTTCCTCATCGCGGCCTTCTCAAAGCTGATGCGCAGGGCGCGCTCAATTTCCAGTTCTCGCATGGACAGAAGTCCAGCTGCCGTGACGCCCTTTTTGGAGGTGACGCGGTTCTGCAGTTCTTCAACACCCTCGCGGGCTTGGGCCGCAAGCAAAGAGGCTCCGACAAAGGTTTCGATTGTCAGGGAGCGAGCTTCTTCTTTTGAAAAGCCATGCTCCTCTATCCAATCCTGCCAGTACATCATCATCTCAAAAACAAAGCCGGTTCCGCTGGAGCAAGAAATCATCAAAGCTTCGAACTGATCTTCATCTTGAACCTTAAAAAGTTTTCCTAGAGGTTCAAATAAATCTTCAACCGTGTCGTTCAAAGCCCGATCTTCGTCATCGTTAATCAAGTAGCCGATAACTCCGCGGCCAATGAGAGCCGGAGTGTTGGGCATCACGCGCGCCAATCTTGCCCCTTGCACATGCTTTTGCAGCTTTTCCATGCGAATCCCAGCTGCGACACTGATGACAATTTTGTGTTCGTCAAAAGCGCGAGTGACGGGTTCTAAAGCAGGCAAAAGATCTTGGGGCTTTACCGCTAAAATTATGATGTCACAAATATCAATCAACTCATCATTGCTACCGAGGGCATTGATGCCGAATTGTTCTTGAAGCTTTTGGGGCTTTCCGGGGGATCTGTTGGTGACATAAATATGGTGAGCAGATATCCCGCCCTCCAAGAGTCCTTTGATCATCACTTGGGCCATGTTGCCTGCACCCATAAATCCAATTTTTTGAGCTTTCAACAGTGGGTTTGTAACGTTCATATCGCTCCTGGCGCAGAACTCAAGATAAACGGATTCGGCTCTGCTGACTTAAAGTTTAGACCTTTGCGGGACGTTCTCCAAACAAAATAGTCCCAAGACGCAGGATGGTGGCCCCTTCGCTTACGGCCACAGCATAGTCATGGCTCGTGCCCATTGACAGCTCTGTAAGAGGATGTCTTTTTCGATCCGTTATTGGCCGTAACTCCTGTAAAAGTTCACGAAGTTCCCTGAAGTAAGGACGTACTTCGACCTCGGTTTCGGTTAGTGGTGGCATCGTCATAAGCCCACAAATTCGTAAGTTTTGAAGCTCAGTTAAGCGCGGCCACAGTTCGCGGACCCGTTGTCGACTAAATCCACCCTTGCTTATTTCTCCAGCAAGATTAACCTGCAAAAGGATCTTTTGGGATAGGGACTTGATCACGCATTGGCGATCTAAAACCTGCGCTAACTCAAGGGAATCTACCGAATGAATTAATGAAAAATGTCCGACAACTTGTTTGGCTTTATTTTTTTGTAAATGCCCAATGAAATGCCATTCTAGGTCGGGGATATCGGCCAGCAGCTCGATTTTATCCAGCGCCTCCTGAACATAATTTTCACCAAAAAGTTTTTGGCCTTGGGCATGTAACTGACGAATTTTATCTGCAGGCTGTAATTTGGAAACAGCAAGTATTTTGGCTTCACCACAGTGTTGAGAAAATTCTTGAAGGTCCATCATTAATCTCCAGAAATTGTCCGCAACATTTTTCCGACTAGCTCAATTGGTAGACCCACAACATTATCAAAAGGACCGTCAAATTTTTCGACAAGTTTACCGCCGAGTCCTTGAATTCCATAGGCGCCGGCCTTGTCTAAGGGTTCGCCCGTCTCGACATAGGTCCAGATTTCATCATCCCTCAAGTGGCGAAAAATCACTCGGGTCGTCTCGATTTGAGACAGGGGGGTGGGGTGCAGACTATCGATCATGCAGACGGCGGTCTTCACCTCGTGAGTTTTTCCTGACAAAAGTTTGAGCATTCTAAAGGCATCCTCGCGATTCTGAGGTTTTCCGAGAGGGGCGCCCTCGTGAATCACCTCTGTGTCCGCGGATATGAGAATGAAAGGCTCGACTCGACTGGACTTTAGTTGGGCAAAAGCGGCTTCGGCTTTTCTTTGCGCAATATCTAAAATCTGAGCGTTTACATTCAGGTTTTTGTTAGGAATTTCCGATACTTTAACTGAAACCACGTCGAATGAATAGCCAGCTTCTTGTAAGAGTTGACGGCGACGTGGGGACTCTGATGCCAACACAATTGGTTTCATGAGGTTACTTGAACACAAAGAGGCAAGAATGGGAAGCGCAGAATTAATGCTTATTCTGGGATTGGTGCTCGCAGGAGTCGCCGTCTTCCTATTCGTAAGTTCCATCTTTGCAAGCAATCAAGACAAGCAACAACTTTCTTGGGCGAACAATGATGAACCCGTTAAGTCTAAAAATCCGATTATTAATTTCTCTCGTCCCTTAGTTCACCAATTCACTCTGCAGCACGCTCTGCGCATTCGCAGTGAGTCCTATCGCCTTCGTGTTCGTAAATTTATTAAAACAGCAGGACTTTCTTCGGAACTTAACGAAGACGAGTTCATCGGATTGCAGTTGCTTTGGGGAATTCTGTTTCCGATTTTTCTATTCATCATGAATTTCTCTTTGCAGTTGGGCCTTTCGACTCCTGTGTTGGTCGGAATGGGATTCCTGGGGTTCTTTTTGCCACAGATTCACGCCAAGGGAGAAAAGAAGCGTCGCGAACTTTCTGTTCGCACGGACTTACCATTTTTTATTGACCTCTTGTCTCTTTCTGTTGAAGCAGGCTTGGATTTTTTCTCTGCGATACAAAAAATCGTCGACAAGTCAGCGGGGCAAGACAGCGTGCTGTCAGAAGAGCTGTCTATCGTTTTGAAAGATATCAAAGTCGGGGCCTCTAAAACTCAAGCTTTGAAAGACATGGCCGAGCGTTTGGATATGAACGAGATCACTAGTTTTGTGGCCGTTCTGATCGATGCGGAATCCACGGGTGCCAGTATTTCTCAAGTGTTGAAGGACCAATCCATTCAAATGCGTCTGGAAAGATTTGTGAGAGCCGAGAAAGCCGGAGCGCGAGCTTCCCAAACAATTCTTATTCCTTTGATGCTGTTTATTTTGCCAGCGGTATTTCTCGTCGTGTTTGGCCCCGTGGCCGTTTCGTTTATGGCGGGTGGGAAGTAAAAATGGCAAAGCTTGAAAATCAAACGAAGAGCCAAGTTCTTATTCCCGATCTAGAGATCGCAAGGGGCTTTCACGCCCGTGGAGTAGGGCTTTTGGGGCGGGCCTCAATTGCGAATGATCAGGCGATGTGGATATTGAAGTGCAATAGCATTCATACTTTTTTTATGAAGTTTGCGATTGATTGTGTGTTCGTAGATCGATCCCTTAAGGTGAAGGCCATCTATCAGGGCGTGAAGCCTTGGCGACTGGTGCTTCCGGTGTGGGGAGCGAGCTCTGTTTTTGAAATGCCTTCTGGAAGTGTGCAACGCTTGAACGTCAATGTGGGAGACCAGCTGCATGTGGGCACTTAGGATTTTATCCGGTCCTCAAGCCGGAAATATATTTGAACTTAAAATGGGGCGCAACTTGGTTGGTCGGGCTCCTCAGTGTGATATCAAGGTCACCAGTGTCGGTGTTTCTAAGGAACACACCGAAGTGATGGTCTATAAAGATAAAATTGTTGTGACGGATTTAAAATCAAGTAATGGAACTTATTTAAATGGAGTGCGCATTCAAACTGGAATCATGCGCCTGGGCGATAAGCTGGGTGTGCATGAAGTTTTAGTGGATGTGATTCCAGCTCCGGATATTCGGCCTCAACAAGGTCAGCGTTCCCAAGTGTCTACTCAAGTGACGAGTGGAATGCCAGCACCCATGCCTTATTATGGTGGTGGAGCCGCGCCAGACTTGATGCCACAAATGAATCCGCACGGAATGCCGCAACCGATGGCTTCGGTTCTTCAAGGAGAAGGCGGAACACCAGCGCCAGCCCCTGCTTATAGTCAGGGCGGTATTAAAGCAGTGATGGAAAAGGTTCAGGAGTATTTAGATCGCGTGGCTTTGCCCGGAGTTTATAAGCTGCCACAGTTTGTGGAGCTCAAGCACGTGCTCTTGGGATTTGTAATTTTATTTATCTTTATGACGACTTTGTTGTCGATGATCCCGATGGTGCAAATCACTCGAGCGAGCATCATTAATGAAAGTAAACGCAGGGCTTCCTCGATTGCAAGATCCTTAGCGACCCTCAATCAAGCTGCCCTCTTGCAGAATAGTTATTCCGCTCTTAGCACGAGTGCTGCAGAGACTGAAGATGGCGTCACCCAGGTCCTGATTGTGCAGCAGTCAGACGGAATGATTTTGGCGCCAGCAACTCGAGCAGGCACCACTCCAGATTTACCTTTTGTACACACAGCCCGCAGAGAAATGCGTCCTCAGTCAGTCGAGGTCGACTCTACGACAATTGGCGCGAGCTTTCCGATTGGGTTGTTTGACCCGAACAGCGGTGAACAAGTAATCCGAGCCCATGCGATTGTTCTTTACGATGTTGGAAGTTTGGCCTTCGATGACGGACGGGCGATCAGTTTGTTTATGCAGACTTTGTTGATTGCCTCTCTCATAGGATTGCTAGTGTTCTATTTTATGTACAAGTTGATCGAGTATCCTTTGGTGAGCTTGAACGCCCAGTTAGATACGGCTATGCGAGAAAAAACCGACAATACTGAAATCACATTTATGTTTCCTCCACTGCAAGCACTGATTGGCAATATCAACAGTCTGCTGACCCGTTATATCCATGGCGGCGCGAGTGATGGGGCGGGGCCCTCAGGTGGCCTTTTTAATAAAGATGGCGAGGCTGAAAACTTGGTAAATATTGTGGGCTTCCCTTGTGCCACGGTGTCTACCGAAGGGCGCATGATTGCTTGTAACTCTGCATTTGCTCAGGTTGTGAGAATGGAGATTATGCAAATCCAAGGACAAAGTTACAAAACACTTCCCGATATTGCTCTTCAGCAGAATGTTGAAAGTTTGATGAATCGAGGACGCGAAAATCCACGTCTGATTCACACGGATCAATTGGAATTTAGCGGTCATCTTTGTATTCTAAGCTGTCAGGCCATGACCTCTAGCTCGGGAGTTGTGGATTATTTTGTAGTGACGGTTTCTCCAGCTGAAGGAGGCTCTTGATGGGAGCTGCTCCTAAGCTAAAAGATGCTTTAAAATTTGAACTTGAGATCATCAAGGGTCCTCATGCGGGACAAAAGCTTTCTTTTGCGAAGGGGTCGGTCACTATTGGGCGCGGTCCAGAGAACGAGGTGGTACTTGCAAACGACCCGCGTGTCAGTCGGAAACATGCGGAGATTAAGCAGCGAGATCATGATTTCGTGATAGTAAATCTGAGCGATAAAAATGTTGTTTCGCTCAATGGTCAGAATGTGCAAATGGAAATTATTAAAAAGGGCAATGTCATTTCGGTCGGAGAGACGGAAATTCGCTTTCATTGTGAAGCTTCTGTTGAGTCTTTGCCACCCGTGCCCAATATTTCGCCTTCAAGACAAGGCTTGCAAGCCAACCCAGGACCGGTCATGGGAATGCCCCAACCACCGGTGCCGACAGGATTTCCACCCATGCCTGCGGGGCATTCTGTTCCTTCATATCCAGCGGCGGCTCCTATTTCAGGAGTGCCACAGGGATATCCCGGAGCCCCTTCGGCTCGTCCTGTTGGAGGAAGCTCCACTGGAGGAACTCGCTCCGTATCTCAAAGCGGTGGTGGAATGGATCCGAAGGTTCGCTTTTGGGGAATCGTTGTGATCATCGGTTTAGTCGGATGGTTTCTTCTATCTCCGAGTAAAAAGAAGCAGATAAAAGATCCCAATGAAATTCGCAGCTCGACAATTTCTCAGTTGGATGTGGCTGAAGCTGACAAACGAACTCAAGAGCTACTGGTGTTAAAAAAAGAAAAGTATGACTCTGTACAATATCGCAGAGCCCAAGAAAATTTCGTGCGTGGATTTCGGGACTTCCAGCAGGGACAATATGCCCGAGCCCGAGAATCTTTTCAGGTGGTTCTTAATTTCGATCCCGAAAATGAATTGGCAAAACGGTACCTACATCTAGCGCAGTTAAAGTTTGATGAACTTGTAAAGTTCAATATGATTCAGGGAAATCGCTACAGAGAAAAACGCAACTGGCGCATGTGTCAGTCCAACTATACAAATGTTTTGACGATGTTACAAAATCGTCGAGAGGATCCCACTTTTAAAGAGGCGAAGCAGTTCTACGAGGAATGCACTCTGAATATTGAGGGGCGCTACTAATGGCACATTTAAGAGTCCGCCTGCGTGGCAAGCCAATTCAAGAAGTTATTCTTTCTGAGGACAAATCCTATATGGCAGGTCGTAAGGATGACTGTGATATTGTGTTAGAGGCCGGTAAGGGGATTTCTCGAGAACATTTCAAAATTTTCTGTACTGATGGAAATTGGTCGGTTGAACTTGTTTCTCGTTATGGTGAAATATTTCATAACGGCGAACAAGTGCAGCAGTTCAATCTTCAGCACGGAACTCTATTCACTGTGACACCCTATGAGTTTGAGTACCTGATGACTTCGGCTGAAGTACAGGATCAGGTTCCCGGGAAAAGCAGTGATGGGGACTCCGCCCGTATGCTAGCCGTGCAAGGGGCTGATACATCGGATCATTTTGATGGCAATTCCGAACGAACAATGATCGGTGTGGCACCAAGTGCTGCCTATATCAAGATTATCGATGCTGCCAATGAAACCAAAGAGCTTATAAAATTAGAGGACGGCGATACCTGGATTGCCGGACGGGACTCCTCTTGCCAAATTCATATCAAGGATCCCCGAGTCAGTCGACGCCAGTTTGAAGTGCGGCGATCAGGTTCGCAATATCTCATTGTCGATTTAGGCAGCGTGAATGGAACCTTGGTGAATGGAAATCCGATTTCCGCTTCAGAATCCACGAGCCTGCGCAGTGGTGATGCGATCAGCGTTTTAGATAACTATTTGTACTTTGAACTTCATGATTCTAGCTTTCAAAGCCGACTGGAGATGGTGAATTTACCTCCCCAGAATTCATTGGTTGCTACGGGTCAAGATATGCCGATGACCTATCAAGGAAATCCAAATGAAGTGGCACCTTATTATAATCACGCTGGTGTGCCGGTGGCATATCAGCCGCAGGCAGGTTACCCAGTGCATCCGACACCTCCTGCAGGAGGAAAGGGTCCTTTTAAGGATTTCGATTTTCAAAAGAATCGTCCAAAGTTAATTGTCGGAGCGGTGTTGTTTTTGGCAGTTATTTATCTATTCACGGGCAATGAGGGCGATATTCCAAAAGGTTCTCAAACAGGCATGATCACGCCGGGCTCCCCTCTGGACATTTTTAATAAGTTAAAGCC
>JBBKWD010000038.1:0-9200 GCA_037968775.1 Bdellovibrio sp. | reverse complement strand
GTTTAGAGCTCGCTCAGGTCGAGCAACAAAAGTCTGCTGATGAAAAACGGCGAACTCATGTAGGATTTTTTCTTCGAGAGAATGGATTTTTTGAGCTGGCCAAGACCTTTAAGTATCGTGCTCGCCTTAAGGAACGAGGCCTGCAGTGGGTTCATACTTTTCCGAGTTTTTTGTATTTAGGCTCCTTAGTGGGAATGATACTTCTGATCTGTGCAGTTCCGATTTACTACGCCGTTCTAAGTGGAGCCTCCGTGTCTCTTTTGGCCTGGGTGGTTCTGTTCATTTTTATACCTTGTAGTGATTTGGCCGTGAGTCTTTTAAATTTTATTTTAACGAATCTGATTAAGCCAAATATTTTACCTAAAATGGACCTCACCGCCGGGGTTCCGGATGAAGCTCGTACGATGGTGATTATTCCTTGTATGCTCTTTAATGCGGCCACAATTGAGGAGCTTTTAGAAAAACTAGAAGTCTACTATTTAGGCAATATGGACGAGAACATCTATTTTTCTTTGGTAACGGACTACCTTGATTCCGATAGTGAAGTGATGCCCGAAGATGAAGTTCTGCTTGGGAAAGCCTTGGCAGGCATTAAAGGTCTCAATAAGAAGTATACAGAAGATAAAGAGGTGTTTTTCCTCTTTCATCGCAGAAGGCTTTGGAATCCCGGAGAAAAAAAGTGGATGGGATGGGAGCGAAAGCGGGGCAAGATTCATGAGTTCAATCGGGCCCTACGGGGCGATCAGAGCACTAGTTATGAATTGGTAACGGCGCCTCCCGAACTGCTGGGGACCATCAAGTACGTCATCACCTTAGACGGCGACACGCAATTAAATCGTGACTGTGCAAAGAAGCTTATCGGCACAGCCTTGCACCCTTTAAATAGGCCCCGATTCGACGAACGATTGGGAAGGGTCACGGAAGGTTATGGTATTATTCAGCCGCGCATTAGCATTTCATTAGAGAGCTCATCGCGCTCTCTGTTTGCGGAAATCTTTTCTGGTCATACCGGAATTGATCCCTACACCACAGCGGTTTCAGATCTGTATCAGGATATATTCTTAGAGGGAAGCTATACCGGAAAGGGGCTTTATGATGTTGATATTTTCGAAAGGTCGCTTAACGGGCGTGTTCCGGAAAATACTATTTTAAGTCATGATCTATTCGAAGGTTCCTTTGCACGAACGGCTCTTTCGCCGGATATCGAGTTTTTAGATGATTATCCCAAAACCTACGAATCCTTTTTCTTAAGGCAGCATCGTTGGACACGAGGGGATTGGCAAATTGCTCCTTGGATATTTTCGCACGCGCCGACTGCGACAGGGGAGCATAAAAAAACAAATTTACCACTGATCGCACGATGGAAAATTTATGACAACTTAAGACGCAGTTTGGTTGCTCCAGGAACCTTCGTACTTTTTGTCGTCGGTTGGGCTTTGCTGCCGGGGTCGCCTCTTTTCTGGACACTGCTGGCTCTGGCGACTATTGCGGTTCCTTGTTTGCTTCATGTCGCGAATAGTATTCTTATAAGTCCTCGGGGAATACCTTGGACAAGTAACTTTTGGACGGCGTGTGGAAAAGCCCAACAGAATCTTCTGCAGGCCTTGCTGTCTTTTCTATTTTTAGCCCATCAAGCCTATATGCAGGTGGATGCCATTGTTAGGGTTGGGTATCGGACTTTGGTTTCAAAGACAAATCGACTGGATTGGGTCACGGCAGCACGTCAAGAGAGTCTTGCATTAGGAAAGAAGCCCTTTTGGCAAGGCCCAGGCCCGGTCCTTCTGATTTTGCTCTTCGTTCTTTTGGGGCTTTTGATATCGGTTTCATGGTCCACATTTCTGATGTCTCTTCCCTTCTTATTGGTGTGGGGGGCTTATTCTTCGGTGGCTCGGCTTTTAAATCGTCGTTGGAAGAAAAAAAATGTGGGCTTGGGTGACCAAGATAAAGTGTTGCTGCAAGATATTAGCAGACGCATTTGGTACTTTTTTGAAACTTTCGTGGGGGCAGATGACAACTGGATGCCGCCTGATAATTTTCAAGAGGACCCTGTTCCACTCATAGCCCACCGCACGTCGCCGACGAATATCGGTCTTTATGCCTTATCCATAATTGCCGCTAAAGACTTTGGTTACTTAGGGATTGGCTCCAGCGTCGAGAGGATTCAATTGCTCTTTGAGTCTTTGAATAAACTCGAAAAATACGAAGGGCATTTTTACAACTGGTATGACACGCAAAGCCTGGTTCCTTTGTATCCGAAATATATTTCTTTAGTCGATAGCGGTAATTTTGCCGGGTATCTTTTGGTCGTGAAAGAGGCCGTTTCAGAATTTGCGACATCACCGATTGTCGACGATAAATTTCTGTCTGGAATGCTTGTCACACTGCGAATCATAGAGGGTGAAGTTATTAAGCTGCCTCGCCAACAACAGGTCACCACGGCCATGAACTCTTGCCAATTAACGAAGGAAATTGATGATTGTATCAAAATTATTTTGAGTCCTGTTCCTCAAACTTTGTCGGAATGGTTCAGCCTTTTGCGCCATCTTAGGCAGAATATGGAAGAGGTTCAAGATAGCGTTAAGGTTTTGGAGTTTGAGCACGGCCCCCGATACTATGAAAAAATCAGAGCATGGTTTGATAAATCCATGCTTCAACTTGAGCGAATACAAGAGGACTTAGTCTTGATGGCTCCCTGGCTCGAACTCAGTTCCGATCTAGGACCTCGAGAAAGTGAAGCAAAAAATATTTTAGATTGTCAGAACAATTTGTTGGCGATTCTCCTGGTCTATAAAAAAATGCCTCCGCTCAACGATTCTTGGAATCAAGCCCTAGAGAATGGGATTTACCATGTCAGTGGTTTGCTAGGCAAAATCGAAACTTTGGGAAAACAGAGTAACGAATATTTCGAAGACATGAATTTTAACTTTTTGCTGGACAAAGAGCAGGAAGTTTTTTCTATCGGGTACAACGTCAATGAAGGTCGCCATGATAATTCATTTTATGATTTATTGGCATCAGAAGCACGTTTGGCAAGTTTTATCGCAATCGCCAAAGCCGACGTTCCTCAGAAGCATTGGTTTATATTGGGTCGTCAACTGATTCCTGTGGATGGTCAAAGGGCTTTGATCTCTTGGTCCGGATCGATGTTTGAATATCTTATGCCGAGCTTAGTGATGCGGCACTATGAAAACACGCTTCTGGATGAGACATTGACAGCAGTGGTGCAAAAACAAGTCAGTTATGGAAAGAAACTAAAAATTCCCTGGGGTGTGTCAGAAGCCGGATACAATGCACGCGATATCAATTTCAACTATCAATATGGGCCCTTCGGGATTCCCGGTATGGGATTGAAACGAGGCCTCGGACAGGACTTGGTGATTACACCCTATTCTAGCTTTCTGGCAGCACTCATTAATTCGGCGACCGCTATGAAAAATATCAAAGCTCTGATCAAAATGGATCTTTTAAGAAACTATGGCTTTTACGAGTCCGTGGACTTCACCCCAGAACGCCTTTTGGAAAAACAAAAATTTGCAGTTGTAAAATCATTTATGACTCATCATCAAGGCATGAGCCTGGTGGCCATCGACAATGTCTTGAACCATTCTATTATGCAAAATCGTTTTCATTCAGAACTGCGAGTCCGCGCCACTCAGCTTTTGTTACAGGAACGAGTTCCACAAAAAGTGATTCTGGCTTTACCAAAAGTTGCCGAAATCGAATGGAAAGGTATGGGGCAGCGTTTGGCTCGGTCTTTTGTTCGGCACTACACGGATCCCAATCTGCGCAGCCCTCGTGTGCAGATGCTTTCTAACGGGAATTATTCGTTGATGCTCTCTACAGCCGGAGCGGGCTATTCGAAATGTGGAGACTTGGCCGTGAGTCGCTGGAGAGAAGATGCAACCTGCGACAACTGGGGTCACTTTGTGTATGTCAGAGACCTCACAAAAAAAACCGTATGGTCCACCACTTATCAGCCCCTTGTCAGACATCCGGATTCTTATAAGGCCACCTTTACTGAAGACAAAATTGAATTCCTTCGAGAAGACCAAGATATCAAAACCCACACTGAAGTGATCGTGGCGCCTGAGGACAATATAGAGTTGCGTCAGGTCACGCTCACGAATCAATCCAGTGAAGAGCGCACTCTCGAGGTGACCAGCTATTCCGAGCCGGTATTAGCACCGCTGTCAGACGATCTTGCACAGCCGGCCTTTAGCAATCTTTTTATTCAAACTGAATTTATTGCCTCAAAAAACTCACTCATAGCCAAGCGACGACCACGGCTGGCGCAAAAATCAGAGATATGGGGGCTTCATGGGGTCATGTCCGAAGAAGATCACATCTCTGATATTCAGTATGAAACGGATCGCTCTCGATTTATAGGAAGAGGGCGAAACCTGACTCAGCCCCAAGCACTTCAGGAAGGTGTTTCACTTTCAAATACTTTGGGCTCTACTTTGGATCCGGTGCTATCTTTGAGAGTGAAAATAACTCTGCCTCCCGGTGCTACGCGACGGTTAGTTTTTACGACAGGCCTGGCACACTCAAGGGAAGAGGTTCTGCAACTTGCGGATCGTTATCATGAGATCAATTCGTTCGAGAGGGAAAGTCGCTTAGCGTGGACCAAGGCTCAGATAGGTCTTCGCCATTTAGGGTTGGACTCTGAAGCCGCTTATCTTTTTCAGCGTCTGGCTGAGCGTATAATCTATGTGAGCTCCACATTGCGTCCTCCTTCTTCGCACCTGGCTAAAAATATTCGAGATCAATCAAGTCTGTGGACCTATGGAATCGGTGGCGATGTGCCAATTGTTGTACTTGTCGTGACCGACGGAAAAGATCTGGGACTTGTTCGTAAGCTCTTGCGCGGGCATGAGTATTTGCGCCTTAAAGGTTTGGTGTACGATTTTGTGATCCTCAATGATTCTCGCACAACTTACTTTCAAGAGCTGCAGGAAGAAATTCACCAGCAAATTCGACACATCGGCGCCCAGGGGTTGGCGAACAAAGTGGGCGGCATTTTTGTTTTGCGGATGGACTTGATGGCGACCGAAGATCGTTCTCTTTTGCAATCTATGGCCCGAGTGGTACTTTCTTCACAAAAGGAATCACTGCAAGAACAGATTACGCGCAAAACGGCCCATGAAAACTATCCAGCGGCACTGACGCTGACCATGGAGAAACCAAGCTACAAAGAGACGGGTTTGAATATTCCAAAGCTAGACTACTTTAACAGTCTTGGAGGTTTTAGTCAGGATGGTCGCGAATACGTGACCATTTTAAAAGCAAATCAGTGGACCCCCGCACCTTGGATCAACGTGATTGCTAATGCGCGGGACTTTGGTTTTCAAGTCAGTGAAACGGGATCCGGTTTCACTTGGTCCCTGAACAGTCGTTTGAACCGTCTTTCGACTTGGTCGAATGATGCTGTTTGTGATCCACCAGGTGAAGTTATTTATTTGCGCGACGAGGAAACTGGAGAGGTGTGGACTCCAACGCCCCTGCCGATTCGCGGGGACTCGGTGTATATTGTCAGGCATGGGCAGGGGTACTCGACCTTTGAACACGAAAGCCACGGTATTTTACATGTCTTGACTATGTTCGTTCCAAAGGAAGATTCAATTAAGATTTCACATTTACGTCTTAAAAATCTTTCGGGACGAAAGCGAAGAATATCAGTGACCGGTTATGTGGAATGGGTGCTGGGTGATCAACGATCAAAATCGGCACCTTATATTAATACCGAGGTCGACGAGAAAACGCAGGCGATCTTTGTGTTCAATCGCTACAATCTTGAATTTGCCGGGCGTGTGGCCTTTTTTTATATCAATGCCAAAAAAAATCGAGCCTTCACCTGTGATCGCAAAGAGTTTATAGGTCGCAACGGAAACTATGTCAGTCCTGCGGGATTAAAACGGATAAGCCTTTCTGAAAAAAAAGGAGTCGGTCATGACCCTTGCTCGGCTTTGCAAACCGTTCTTAATTTTGACGGTCATCAAGAACAAGAGATCTCTGTCACCTTGGGACAAGCCGAGAATGTTGACGCCGCAAGATCTTTGGTGACTCGCTATGGAAGTAACGAAGTCCTGTCGCAAGCTTTGCAGGATGTAAAAGACTCTTGGGATCAAGTTCTCAATACCATTCAAGTAAAGACGCCAGAGCCAGCTTTAGATATCATGCTCAACAGATGGCTGCTTTATCAGGCCGTTGTTTGTCGAATGTGGGCAAGATCAGCTTTTTATCAATCCGGAGGAGCTTATGGATTCCGAGATCAACTGCAAGACTGCATGGCCTTAGTTTACTCGACCCCGCAAATGGCGCGGGATCACATCTTAAGGGCGGCACGACGTCAGTTTCTGGAAGGAGACGTCCAGCATTGGTGGCATCCGCCATCTGGGCGCGGTGTGCGAACTCACTTTTCTGATGATCTCTTGTGGTTGCCCTTGGTTGTCAGTCACTACATTAAGGTGACCGGGGATCAAGACATTCTAAAAGAAATGATTCCTTTTCTTGAAGCCCCTCTTTTGACCCAAGATCAAGAGGACTCTTATCTTCTGCCAGAGATATCAAAAGAGCAGGGGACTTTGTTTGATCACTGCCTTCGCACTCTGGATCGCTCTCTGTCCTTGGGCGAACACGGTCTGCCTTTGATGGGCACCGGAGACTGGAATGATGGCATGAACCGGGTCGGACATGAAGGTAAGGGCGAAAGTGTTTGGATGGGTTGGTTCCTCTATAAAGTGCTGGCCGACTTTTTACCTTACTGCAAGGACCAGCCAGAGAAAGTAAGCCAATATAAACAACACATGGAAACTCTTAAGACTCATATAGAGCAAAATGCCTGGGACGGCGCCTGGTATCGTCGGGCTTACTTTGATGACGGCACACCCTTGGGTTCAAGCACCAACGAAGAGTGCCGTATGGATTCCATTGCGCAGTCCTGGTCGGTGCTTTCAAAAGCCGGTGATCCGGACCGACAACAGCAGGCGATGCAGATGATCTCAGACAATCTGATCTTGCGCGATCAACGCCTTATTCTTCTTTTGAAGCCACCCTTTGATAAGGCAAATCATGATCCTGGATACATTAAAGGTTATGTTCCGGGGGTTCGTGAAAATGGAGGACAGTACACACATGCGGCCATTTGGGTGATGATGGCTTATGCAGAGCTTGGCGACAAAGAGCGGGTGTTAGACCTTTTCAATATGCTAAATCCCGTTCATCACTCTAAGGACCGTGTGGGCATGCATAAATATAAAATCGAACCCTATGTTGTCGCGGCAGATATTTATACCGTCGAGCCCCACAATGGCCGGGGAGGATGGAGTTGGTACACCGGTTCAGCCTCTTGGTTTTACCGGTCGGGCTTAGAATCCCTTTTGGGTTTTCACTTAGAGGGAGATGTTTTGCATCTGTCGCCCTGTGTGCCAAAGTCTTGGAAGAGCTATGAAATCACATATAAGTATAAGACGACGACCTATCACTTCCTATTAAAACAATCGGGGGGGGCTCCTGATCCAAAGGGGTATCAGGTGAAGCTTCAGGACGATGGCAAAATGCATCGCCTTGAAGTCAAAATTTAGTTGGAAAACTTTTGTGGGTCAGATTTACGAGGCAGAATTTATAGGTCAGAATTTACAGGTCCATATTTTCATGAGCTGTCTTTAGAAAAAAATCGAACGGTGAGATCTCAGATTCGAAAATTTATTTCTTTGATTCCTGTTCATCCTCTTTCTTGTAGTGATGAATAAGAACCTGAAAATTTTGAGAAAAAGATTTGGAGTTTATTTCTATATAGGACTCTTCGCAGACAACAACTTGCGAAGTCTTTTTTGGAGACCGCTGATTCTCCGTACTTTTTTTCTTATTTTTTAGCATCTTCAGCTCCGTCTGCATAAGCGATATTATACTCTAGACTTTCCTAGGAAGAAGAAACCCAAGCGAAAGATGTTGAATTACAGGTTCTCTTTAAAAGTAAATCGAATTTAAAAAAATGTGCAGATACGTTATGCCGGAAATTTGTATGTTCACACTGATCCCATTCGCTTTAGAACATCCACGGCTCGCGCTGAATAGGCCCACTCGTTGTCGTACCATCCCAACACCTTCACGAGGTTCTTGTCCATCACGCGGGTCCAAGTCGCATCAAAAACACAGGAATGGGGATTGCCAATGATGTCGGAGGAAACAATCGGGTCCTCGGTGTACTCCAAAATTCCCTTCATCTGTCCTGCCGCCGCTTCCCGAAATGCCGAATTGATCTCGTCTCGGCTATGCGGGGCTTTAAGAGCGACCGTCAAATCCGTGATGCTGCCACAAGAGACGGGGACTCTCAGCGAGATTCCAGTCAGCTTACCGTTTAACTCGGGGATCACTTGACCTATCATGTCCGCGGCACCCGTTGTCGTTGCAATAATATTTTGGGCTGCAGCTCGTCCTCTTCGTGGATCCTTATTCATGCTATCAACAAGTGCCTGGCTGCTTGTGTAGGCATGCACGGTGGTCATAAGGCCCGATTCGATGCCAAAGCGATCGTGCAGAATTTTTGCCATAGGGATGACACAATTCGATGTGCACGAAGCGTTGCTAACGAGCCGCATATTTGGATCTAGCAAGGCTTCATTGACCCCCAGGACGATAGTTGCATCGATTGCGCTCTCTCCCTTTGGCGGAGCGCTGAGGAGAACTTTGGGGGCCCCTGCTGCAAGGTGCTTTTCAAGGCCTTCGCGCGTGGTGAACTTCCCACTCGACTCGAGAACTACGGACACTTCGCCCTTTTTCCAGGGAATTTTTTCTGGATCTTTTTCCCCGGTGACTCGGATCAACTTTCCATTAACTCTTAGACCTGACTCCACAAACTCGACTGTTCCCGGAAAGGGGCCAAAGGTGGAATCATACTTTAACAGATTGACCAGGATCGAGGCATCCGCGATGTCATTGATAAGGGTAACTTCAAACTCATCTGGCCGTGATGTCATAATTCGAAACGCGGCTCTTCCAATTCGACCGAAGCCATTTATTCCAACTTTAATAGTCACAGCGGCACCCCCTTTTTATAGAGATTAAGAGCAAGCATCTGTGCCTACTCCTTGGCATTCGCATTATCTCCGGATTCGACCTGGGGGTAAATCTTAAGTCGGTTTATCATTAGAATGACAGAGCAATGTTTGCCGACAGTTCCTGATCTCGCAGGGTTAATA
>JBBKWD010000037.1:0-24165 GCA_037968775.1 Bdellovibrio sp. | reverse complement strand
CATGGCCGCGGACTCCGTGAAGATCAAAGAATCCAAATAGAAATAAGCTCTCTTTTTCATTCAGGCTCTTGAATTTTGATTGTGTATTGGCATACTAGATCAGTTCAACAAGGAGCAAGTGCAATGAAAAAAATGATCTTAATGGGATGTGCGGCAACTCTGATTACCAGCGGTTGTGCGACAACGGAAGAAAATCCAAACACAGCAAAGGGTGCAGGTATTGGTGCAGCCGTCGGAGCTCTTGCCGGAGCCGTCATCGGACATCAAACAGGGCGACGCAATGAGGGGGCCCTTATTGGCGCTGCTTTGGGTGGTGGCATAGGTGGAGTGGTCGGCAACCGGTTGGACAAGCAACAAAAAGAGCTTGAGAAAATCGCTGAAACAAAAAGAACAGACCAAGGCCTGATTACGAAGCTCAAAAGTGATATTCTTTTCGATTCCGGTAAATCTGACTTAAAGCCAGCAGCCAAAGAGAGCATTAGCCAATTAGCTACTATCATGAAAAAGTATCCTGAAAACGTTTTAACCATCAAAGGTTATACGGATGCGACAGGATCTGATAAAATAAATTTACCACTCTCTGAAGCGCGTGCTCAAGCCGTCCGTAACCAATTGGTTCTTTCGGGAGTGCCTGCAAGCACCGTGAGCTCTTTGGGTATGGGATCTGCGAATACGATTGATCAGGGGAAAACCAAGGAAGCGTTGGCAAAAAATCGTCGCGTGGAGATTGAAATTGCGGTGGACGAGTCCAAAGTCCCAAAGCAAAAGAGCTGAGCTAACGAGCCAGCTCCGCTGATTCAGGATTGAAAAAAAACAGAAAGGCTGCGCTTGGGCGTGGCCTTTCTTGTATGTATAAAATGCATATCTGAATTCTAACTATGTGTCTTATAGCAAAGGCTATTTTTTGGTATAGTGGTTTCAGAAGCGTATAACAAATAAAGGAGGCTTCTATGAAAACACTTATGACTTCATTAAGAAGTATGTTCACAAAAAAAATCGAGATCGACACAGAGTCAAACTCATCTGTTTTGTCTTGCCTGGCCCATATTAACTAGCACCTATAGACTGATCAGTCTGCCGGTAACAGAATATTATCTGTCTCACCAGGCACCTGAGGAAAATCCCCACTGCGCCAAAGCTTTTTTGCTGCCTCAATTTTATCTTTTGATGACGAAACAAAGTTCCAATAAATATGTCGTGGTTCTGGTAGGGGTTGCCCGCCAAGTAAAACTATTCGTGAGGTTTCAAGAAAGCTCACTTGCAGTTCAGCGCCCGGATTTAAGACGATAAAATCGCCCTGCTTAAATGTTTTTTCCCCCAGAGTCAGGGCCCCTTCAAGAATGTAAAAGGCTGTTTCGTGATCCTCTTGGGGCTGAAATTGCAAAGCACTTTTAGCGAGGGCTTTGACGTCGACAAAAAATAAAGGTGAGAAGACCTCGACCGGGGACTTCAAACCAAAGGCCTCGCCGGCGACAACCTTAACATCCACGCCGTTCATGTTTGTGCGCGGTATGCTCTCTTCACGATGGTTTTGAAAGTGGGGTTCGCAATCTTCTTGTTCAAGCGGCAAGGCCACCCAAAATTGTAAAAGATGCATACGATACTTGTGTGCCAAAACCTCTGGAGGAACCCTTTCAGAGTGGGCAATTCCTTTGCCTGCGGTCATCCAATTGACTTCGCCAGGCTTCAAAGTTTGACGGCAATCGAGACTGTCATGATGAAAAACTTGCCCCTCCATCAAATAACTTAAAGTCGAAAGCCCTATGTGTGGATGAGGGGGGACATTCATGCCTCTGCCGGGTTCAAATTCCGTCGCTGGGCAGTGATCAAAGAATATAAAGGGTCCGACCATTCGTTTTTTTGCAAAAGGCAAAAGGCGGTGAATGGAGGTGCCACCAACTGTGATGGGGCGTGGTGGTATTTGCATGTTCATCACATTATCGGCTGAGTACATGGTATCCCTTTGCATGTGAGGCGTTTCGTGATAGGTTAGACCAATTAACCAGAATACACAAAAAAATCCGGCTAATACTGATAGAACTGACGGTCGCCAACGATTGTATGAGAAGGTACCGAGTCAGTTAGGAAAGGTGAGTTTCACCTAGACATGACGACAGAACGAAATCAGAGATTTTGTATTCGATCCACGAGGAGACACATGAAAACAAAAAAAGAAATCGTCGAAAATTGGTTACCTCGTTACACAGGTGTTCCTCTTGAAGAGTTTGGCAATTATATTCTGCTCACAAATTTTGGAAATTATATCAAAATGTTTGCAGAGAAATTCAATGTCCCGGTTCGAGGGCAAGATAAGCCGATGCAATCGGCGACTTTCGAAGACATCACAATCATCAATTTTGGTATGGGTAGTGCCCTGGCTGCGACCTGCATGGACCTGTTGACAGCCATCAATCCGAAGGCCGTTTTGTTTTTAGGCAAATGTGGCGGCATCAAAAAGAAAAATCAACTCGGTGACTTTGTCCTTCCGATCGCGGCCATTCGCGGCGAAGGAACTAGTAACGAATATCTACCTGCAGAAATTCCAGCGTTGCCTTCATTCAGCATGCAAAAAGCTGTGTCCTCGATGATTGCTAAGCACAAATTCGATTATTGGACAGGAACTGTGTACACCACCAATCGTCGCGTATGGGAGCATGATGAGACCTTCAAAGACTATCTTGCGAAGACTCGCGCCATGGCCGTGGATATGGAAACGGCCACCATCTTTGTAACAGGTTTTGTAAACGAGATTCCTCGTGGTGCTTTGCTCTTGGTTTCTGACAACCCGATGGTTCCGGATGGAGTGAAGACAGAAGAAAGCGATAAGAAAGTTACGACTTCGTTTGTCGATGCACATCTGATGATTGGTATTGATTCACTTCGGGAGCTACGCGATTCCGGTGAATCTGTGAAGCATTTACGTTGGGATTGATTAACGACACATTTTAGTTCGGAGGTTTTCAAAACCTTCGGCAGGCGATTACTCTTGGGTGAATTTTATTTTTCCCAGGAGGTTCGATGCGGTTAGTTCTAGCAGCACTTTTGATACCCTTATTCGTCATGCCTCTCTCTGCGCAAGAGGGGCCCTTGCCATTGCCGGATGATCCTCCCGGCTATCCCGGAGAGCCTCCTCCATCGAAAAAACCTCTCCGCTATGTGGTTGGCTCTGGTGAGGCGGGGCGCTTTGGTTCTAAGCGACTCAGGTTTCTGCCTCAGTACGGTTTAAAAAGGTTCCTAAAATTGAGTATCATCGGTGTATCTGGCAGCCTTAATGTGAAGGGGATCTGGGTGACTTATCAAGACGGTGGCAATAATAATGAAATTCGAAGTCTGCGGGGCTCATTGAGCGCTGGTAAAACTCGAAATGCAGCTCTCGGCGGTCGGCCAGTCCTGAGTATGGAGGCCGAAGTTGAGGCTGATGATTTCTGGAAAAAACCAGGATCTTTCCGAATAGAAGCGGAGTCTTTGCCTTAGAAAAGTCTTCATGCTGCGAGGTGAAAATAAGTGACGAAAAGCAGAAGAGAGTTCGCCTTTGGAGCGGGAAGTTGTGAGATTCACCTTTTTTCACGCAATTAACATATTGTGTCATCGGTAAAACTACGATATAACCGTCCCACTTTCGCATATATATCAGTTAAGAAAGCACTTTTGGGGAGGCTCGCTTTGATCAATCCTGGCACTACGCAAGTTGAAGAAATGGATTCTGACTTAGACTCTGACTTAGAGAACGAGAAAGAAATGAAGATTACCTCTGCTTTTGATGCAGAGATGGATGAGGATCTTGAAAGTGACGCCGCTGCACTAGCAGCTCTTGCCGGCTCTTTGCTGGGTGAGGGTGAAGAAGACGATACGAACTTAGATGAGATTGAAAACATCTTGGATCTTCAAGATGGCCAATTTCCAAAGTTCACTTTGGCGAAAAACAAGGCTCGTTTTTTAAGAATGGTGAGTTGGTACCGTGGTAAAGAAGAGTGGATCGAAGTTGCTCCTCTTTCTGGTGTCACGAAGCTTTTCAAGCAACAGACTAAAGAGTTAGAAGGCATCCGTTCTTCAAAACTTGATTATGAAATGGAGCTTGAGACTGGAACATTGACGCCATCTCAGCGTTCTTACCGTCGTGATGAGTTAAGAATGTGCCGTGTTCAAGAGAAAATGGCCGTTCATTTGATTTCAAAGCTTCAAGTAAAGATCAAATCTGGTCGCAGATAGTTCGAAAATTTTCCTGAAAAATTTAAAACCACTCAAAGAGCCCAAGCCAAAAACTTGGGCTCTTTGTTTTTGGATTGGGGTACGGACTTCCTTTTGGTAGCGACGCTGCGTCAGAAATTACGATTGAGTAGTTTGAGCAGAGGGCTGGTATTGAATTCGCAAAGTGATTGTTCATGCCCAGAAAACCACTGATCTATACTCACGAAAATCCCTATCACATACTAGCTCGCTCCAACAACAAGGAGTGGTTTTATTTGCCGACATCCGAATGCTGGCCAATCTTTGTGGCGGGCCTAAATCACATTCGATTTGAATACGGTTTTACGACTCACCTTTTTGTGTTGATGAGCAACCACTATCACTTAATTGGAACTTGCTCTGAGCATCACAATCTGGGCGAAGTGATGGCTTGGCTTCAAAAGTATGTAAGTCGGACAATCAACTCTCGAGCCGGACGCATCAATCATGTCTTCGGTGGCAGTTACAAGGCATCGTTGATAAGAGATCCCTTGCACTACTCGGCGGTCTATAAGTATGTCGCCAGAAACCCCGTCGTCGCGGGAATGTGTGAGCAAGTGGACGAGTACCTATTTCTTTCTATGAATAAAATGACGATGCCGAGAGTTTTGACTTCGTCGGCCCCACATTGGTCGGCGTTGATTCCGGAAGATCCTAAGGAATTGTACGGTTGGCTAGAACAGGAGCATGCGGAGGAGACTCTCAAAACAATTAGAAAGGGTTTGCGCAATCCGATTTTTCAAGCATTTGACAGAAGCCGGAGGCGGCCGGCGATTCTAACGCGGCCTCGCTACCAAAAGGAAGTCCGTACCGATTAGACTTAGCGCTGGAGGTTGCTGTGAAAATACTTTTGGCTTTGTGTTCGTTGGTTTTTCTTCCTCAATCCGTATTTGCACTGACCCTGGTTTGTCAGTACCAACTTTTGAACTCCGCGGAGTTTGGCAAAATCTATCTTGATATGGATAATGAAACTCTCACTATGGCGGCAGATGAAAATTCTGTTTTGATGGAGAACTCAAAGACGGTTGTCTGCGGTATGGATCAAACTACTTTAAAAGACAAAACTTGCTTTACGAAAAGAGTCGCGGAAGACCTGGATATTTTTTGGGCCACAACCTGCACTCGGCATGAGGGGCTAGATATGTGGAAAAAGCTTTCTTCCTCTGATGTTAGAATCGATTGGCGAACTCGCTCGGGTTTTTATCGATGCGAAAGTGTTCTGTCGAACAGTCAGCGCACCTATGAACTAAGTCATTGCAGTAACTAGCGGGGGTACGGACTTCCTTTTGGTAGCAATGCCGCATCATTCCCTCAATTGTATTTAAATCGCCCCTCAGGCCTCCTCATGTCTAATATATGAGGGCAATTTCCAGTAGTTGACGCAATGTCGCTACCAAAAGGAAGTCCGTACCCAAAAAACGTGTCAATAGGGATGTTGGTCTAGTGGGTTTTCCTAGTCCTTTAGCGGACTTAAAGTGTCTCAAAAAAAAAGTTCATCTGGCCCTTTATTCTCACCATGAAACGCCGATAGGTACAAAGTGAGTCAATTTGATTTTTATAATGTATCAAAAATGGAGGACTAATATGTCACGAACAGTAATGATCGTAGTAAGCGATAGCCCAGAAACAATCGAGAACGCAAAAAAGTACTGGGAGAACTACGATGTGACAGTTCAAGCCTATTCATCAAGTCAATGGCGTGAAGGTTTAGATAATTCCTTCTTCAGACAACAGTTGACGGCCGGTGTGCCTGCTCTTGCGTCTGGTCTAAGCCCAATCACTTATGATAATGGTGGCAACGTATTGCAATTTCCAACGCCTCAAGCTTCAAACTCAAACGTTCAGAAAATGGATGATTTGGAAGCTCAAGCAATCGAAAATGCCATTGTTCAATACAAAGGTAATTTAACTGAAGCTGCGAAAGCTTTGGGTATCGGTCGTGCCACACTTTATCGTAAAGTGAAACAGTACCATATTGATCCTTCGGCTGCTCGTAAGAAAAAAATCGCAGCTTAGTTGCCTGTCATTTTTGAGAATCAATCAAGACCGAGAAGGCTTTCGCCAACTCGGTCTTTGTTTTTGAAAAGGCTCTAGTGAAGTATTTCTGGTCAATTTTTTTCGCATTTCTCTGTGCCCTCGGCGCATATCAGCTCACGCTGCAAAAAGGCTTCGTGAATCCCTATCCTATTGTCTGTGATTTGGTCGCAGAAAAAATATATCTCGATGATGAAGCTATAAAGCCCTGGCAAAAAACTTGTTTGAAGCGCAGTCGTTTAGTGACTCCCACTTCCAGTAAGGCCTTGATCATAAAAGATCTAAACAATGTATTTGGTCTGCTAAAAGTTTCGCATTTGGAAATCTATGATTCGCGTGAAGTGCGTTCCATCTGGTCGGGCGAGTCGCTGCAGACGGGAATCGAAAGTGAATTTGTGGACAGCGAACTTATTATTTTAAAAGTTCAACGCGGATCGCCTGCTGCTAAGCTAGGTCTTAAGGTCGGCGACATCGTAAAAACAATTAATAAAGAACAACCAAACCCCTGGGAGGCCCAAACAGTTTCGGGCATCTATGAGTTGGTGCGTGCCAAGAAAAGTTGGGTCGTGAATATAAAAGCGGACTCTTTGTTGCGCGAAGAAAAAATCGAAACTCAGGATTTAGGAAAACAAAAGTCGTTGATTCGTGTGCCATCTTTCAGGGCGGAGTTTTTCAGTAAGGGTGAAATAGAGCGACTCTCTTTGTCTTTGAGGAAATCAAAACTCGTGATCGTCGACCTGCGCGGAAATGCTGGTGGTAACTTTGTCGCAGGGCTCAGGTTCTTATCGCTTTTCATGTGCGAGCCCACTGAGATTGGACGTCTGATAAAACCACGCTATCCGCAAAAGAATGAAACAGAATTGGTGAATGATCTGCGCGATGAAGAGCAAATCAAAATGCTAAATACACACCGGGAACTGGTACTAAAAACTTTTGCGCGGGACACTTGTTACAAGGGGCCGGTGCGCGTTCTTGTTGATGGCAAAGCTGCATCTGTGGCCGAAATGGTGGCGCAGGCTCTCAAAGAGAGACGGCAGGCACTTATTGAGGGGGCTCCAACAAGAGGTCAACTGTTGGTCGGAGTCTGGTACCCTGTTGGCGAAGTTTCACCCGGCGTACAAATCTCCATACCCGAGGCTTTGTATATGAGTGTGGGGCAGCATCGCATCGAAGGCCAAGGAGTTCAGTTAGATAGAACGCTCGACTATAAACTGGGTGAAATGCAGGCGGGCATTGATTCTTGGGTTCAGCGCGTCCTCGACTAGACCATTCATATTTGAAATTTCCGTATCAAAGTGAGATTATCAAAATGATACGTCAAACATCTGTTGTTCGTCTGTTAATGTATTTTGCACTGAGATCGAATTAAGTTAAACTAAGAGGCGGCACAAGACTCGCATGTAAGTTTTGATGAGCGATTTTCAAAATGTTTTTGCGGGGAGCCCTTTATGATGGAGAATGCGAAAGTGATCGAATTTCCTAAAGCACAGTCAGTCCGAAAAAGATTGCAGGATAAAGCTCAAGAACAAAAGTCAGTTTTGGTTCTCTCCATCGCGTCAGTTTTGCTGATGACAGTCTTTTTAAATCAATGGTTGGTGGCTGGTCCCGAAGGTCAGCTTAATGGCGGCGGCACTCGTGAGGTGGCGAGCTTTCAGCCTGCTGCTTTTGCGAAAGATATTAAATGGGAACATGCTCTTGCTAAACAACTGTCGGACGAAAAAGAAAGTATTTTTTCAAGTCTGGCAGAAAAGCCAACTGTACGCGATGAGCTCATCTTTGCTTTTCTAGAAGGTAAGTACGGCATGAAGCTCGACAATGGTCGTATTCGCAGCTTGGAGTTCATTGATGCGCAGGCGGGTGATCAGCCTCTTGTTATCAAGGATAAAGCTGATTTCTTACGTCAGTTCTCTGAAGCTTTCGGTGTCGAATATAGCGAAGTCAGTCTCAGTGAATCCTCAGATCAGACACAGGCTTTTAGTTTAATCAATTCAGACAAAGCTATTATCGGCACAGCGACTTTCGACTTGGATACAGATGGCCGGGTTCAATCAATTAAAATCACACCTTAATATACTCTAGATCTATAGAGATAGCCGTCCCAAGCCGATACAGGAAATATGGTATTTCCTGACTTATCGGCTCCACAGGCCGTTCCGCATTCAAAGCCCTTAGCCAAAAATGCGATCGCTTTTGTCGCCGATCGAGTTTTAGCATTGGTGCTGGATTTCTTGATCTTTTCTCCTGTTGTAAGTTTCTTTATGGCGGGATTGCTTCGGCAAACTAAAGTTTACTTCTTGTTAGACACTCGATCTCTTGAGGGCTATTTGACCATTGCCTTTATGCTGGGTTTTGGCTTTGCGCTGATTGTTTTCCTGCAGTCATTATTTATGTTTTTTTTGCAGGCCACACCGGGGCAATTATTTGCGCAACTGCGGGTGGTGTCATATCCAGTGGAGCGGCGTCGAATTACTTATCCTCAAGCCTTGGTGCGAGCCGGGACGTGGAGTCTTAGTTTTTTATTGTTGGGTATTCCGTTTTTTGAAATTTTAAGTCATCCACTGCGCCGGGCTTTTCATGAGCGCGCAAGTGATACAATGGTTATCACCCTTAAGAAACACCCAGATATGGGTCCCTTGCCGATCGAAGAAAAATTTGTGTCCTCGTGGATGCGATTGAGTTTTCTTTTTGTTTTGTTGTTTTTTACGGCCTACGCGATGCGAAGCTATCAGAGGCTGATAGCGAATCAACACTTTACGCCGGGAACTGATAAATTGTATTGTAAGGAAATGAGTGAAGACCTCGTAGGACCAAATCGTTTAGATACAGCGATTTCTCTATACCTTCTTGGTGGAATTTCCGGAGAATGTCTTGGGAAAGAGGCCGAGGCTTCTTTGTGGAGTGATCCGGTGAACTCTCAAGGCCTGGCCTATATCGCTAAATATATGACCAGCGATGCAGCTTCCAAAAAGGACTATTTACAAAAAGTTTGTGCTGATGAGAAGTCCACTGAGTGCCAATTGGGACGCTATTTGGCAGGTGAAATTCGTCAGCTTCCAAAAGGTAGAGACAAACTCAATCTTATAAAGGTACTTTCAGTCGAAGAAGCCTATGCCAAGCGTAATTTTAGTGGCAGCTTAGCCGTTATTTCAGATTTGCAAAGCAATCCGCTATTTGAAGAAGCTATCGAAAAGAAGTTCGTTCGATCTATGTGGTCCCTGAACGAGAGTCTTTCAAAAAAGGGCCGTATGCCTGCCAGCAGCGAGGCGAACAAATGGATTGAGACTTTCAAAACAAGGTATGATCTTCAATGATCGTGCCTTGTCCTGAAACCCCTCAGAATGTTTTGAAGTTTCCGCTGACGATCACGCTGACGGTGCTCAATATTTTTATATTCTTTCTTGTCTTTAGCGGCGCACCGTCTTTTTTTCCGAATGCAGGGATTTTCAGCGAACAAGGCCTGCTGACCACCGGCCGTCTTTATTATCAATACCTCAAAGAGCAACCGCCTCATGAACTGTTAGAGAAACCAGAGTGGATGCATAAGATGAGTTCGCAGAATCGCGATCACTTAGTGGTGATCGGATCTTACGCTCTACGTGATGCACGTTTTATGGAGTCAGCAGAGAGTCTTCCGTTTTGGGGGGATGCTGTTCAAATTGCCACTTGGAAAAAAGATTTTGTTGAGTTTCGTCGTAGCTATCAGGATCAAGTACTTTATCGTTTTGGTTTGAGTTCCCTTGCAAAAGGGCCGTGGGCCTGGGTGACGTATCAGTTTTCTCATTCAAACTGGTTGCATTTGTTTTCGAACTTGGTCTTCCTGGTTTTGATGGGCGCGGCCGTGGAGGGCTTAGCGGGCAGTGGTATGTTGCTGTTCATTTATATTGTTGGCGGTATTGCTGGCGGCGCGGGTTTTCTTATGTCGCAAGCTCACGGCACAGTACCGATGGTAGGGGCGAGTGCTTCGGTGAGTGCCTTGATGGCCTTTTATTGTTTTGCCGAAAGGCGTGCGCGCATCCGATATTTCTTTTTTATTTCACCAGCGCAAAGTCATCACGGTGCAATTTATTTACCGACACTCTTAATTTTTCCGCTCTATCTGCTTGTAGATTTAGCAAGTTTCTGGGGAACACCAGAGGGCTTGGGGGGCGGCGTCGCTTACGCGGCTCATTTAGGTGGAGCCGCATTGGGAATTGTAACTGCCTTAATTTATAGACAAATTCGGAGGCCTCTGCTCCTGACAGAATCCTAACATTGAATTTCTTATATAGCTGTTGACATAAATATTACACTTGGGACACATTCCTCGGCAGAGGCTGCACACATCACCCCCTAACCGAATGGTGGACCCGAATGAAGCTAACAAAGCTCATTAAGTCAGTGATTGTATTATCTTTATCTATTCAAGTAGGGACGGCTCAGGCTGTTCCTGTCACAGAAATGCTCCCTTACTATGGAGCAGAATTTTACCAAACAGTTCGCTCCGGAGTTCAAAATCAAGATCTGTTGATGGCTATTAAAAAAGTCCTTCGCAGTTATCATGTGCCGGCTCGTGGGGGCATGGATCAGATCGTTGCTGACTGCCAAGGACGTTCTGGGTGTTATTTTCATCATGCTTATGGATACGGGCCAGCTCGGGTTTTCTTGATGGGAAATTTCTACCTGGTGTCGACGCAAAAGGGTTATGCTGTTCATGATGTCTATTGCGATACCGATCGCTCTGATTTTGGCAGCAGTCCTCCGGGGCCGGGTCAAATTCCGAACAACACTGTCGTGAATATGGAACACACTTGGCCTCAAAGTCATTTCACAAGACGTTTTGCAACTGATCTGCAAAAGTCTGACATGCATCATCTTTTCCCAACGGACTCACAGTTGAATGCGATTCGCGGGAACAACCCTTTCGGAGAAGTTTCGAGAGATTCGAAAGTCCTTAAGTGCAATGCCTCTCGTTATGGCATTGGTACTTCCGGTGGCAGAGAAGTTTTCGAGCCACCTCAAGACCATAAGGGCAACGTGGCTCGCGCCTTGTTTTACTTCTCGACTCGATATGACCTTTCTATTGATCAAAATGAAGAACGTGTTTTACGTAAGTGGAATGACGAAGATCCAATCGATGAGGTTGAGTACAATCGCAATGAAGAGATTTACAAACTTCAAGGCAATAGAAATCCTTTCATTGATCATAATGATTTGGTCGATTTAGTTTCTGATTTTTAAATAGAGAAAATATTTGAGTTTAGTTTTTGAGCCCGCACCGTAAAAGTGTGGGCTTTTTTTATGGAATTTAGTTGAGGGCGGGGCTTCAATTCAGCTGCTCTCAGCTGTAAGTCTGGCCATCCTGTGTGGCCTTTCTGAGGCGCATCGTGCGCCTCAGAGTGAGGTGCTTTTTTGTTTCCGAAATTAACTCTACCTTAGATTCCTGAAAGTACGCTCTCAGGGCTGCCATTTGAGCAGTGGATTTCAACAATAGACATAGAACCAACACGAAAACGAAGTCGCAATACACCCGTTAAAAAGAAAAAGGCCAACTTGCGTTGGCCTTTATAATTTTTTATTTTAAAAAAATAGAGGTGAGAACATCATGCTCCCGAGTACCGTCCTTGGTAACACCCCTCCCGTATTAAAAATTTCAACACAGTTGAAGTTGGATTGCAAGCGGGGTATTTCACTTTTTTTAAGATTATTCTTCAGATGGCGCAAAACCTCTTCTTAAGGTGTTTTCTGTGACGGCTTGTGGCTCCATAAACTGCTTTAAATAGTCTGGTCCTCCAGTTTTGGAACCGATTCCTGACATTTTAAAGCCACCAAATGGATGACGATCAACCATGGCACCTGTGATACCACGATTTACATACAAGTTTCCGACCTCAAGCTCTTGTTTTACACGAGCTATGTTCGCAGGGCTGCGAGAGAACAGTCCACCCGTCAGAGCGTATTCAGTGCTATTGGCGATTTGAATCGCGTGATCCATGTTTTTTGCACGAATGATCGCGATCACTGGGCCGAAAACTTCATTCTGCGCCAAGTGGGCATCTGGAGGAACATCTCCAAAAATAGTCGCAGGAGCGAAGTAACCTCCTTCAGGGACTGGGGATTTGAATAACAATTGATGATTTTGTTCTGCATCCGCGATTATCTTGAGAATGCGCTCATAAGCTTCTTGATCCACAACAGGGCCCATATAGGCCTTTGGATTTTCGGCGGGTAACAAATGAATCGATTTTGCAGATTCAACCAAGCGGTCCACAAAGCGATCGTAAACTTCTTCCAACACGATGATACGACTGCCAGCGGAACACTTTTGACCGCTAAAACCAAAGGCTGAATATAAAACACCGTCGACGGCTTCGTCCAGATCAGCATCGGTGTCGATGATCACAGCATTTTTGCCACCCATTTCAACAATACAGCGTTTCACATGCTGTTGACCAGGTTGCACAATCGCAGCGCGACCAAAAATATGGAGGCCCACCGCTTTAGAACCGGTAAAGACAATGGTGGTCGTTAATTTGTGATTCACAATATATTCGCCGACTTCTTCACCAAAACCAGGCAAGAAATTGATTACGCCTGGTGGGAAGCCTGCTTCTTGGATCATTTGCATAAGGCCCCAAGCTACCGCCATGGATTGCTCTGCAGGTTTCATGACCACGGTGTTTCCAGTAACAGCTGCTGCTGCCGCCATTCCACATAAAATCGCTAGGGGGAAATTCCAAGGTGCAATCACGGCGGTCACGCCGCGCGGACGATAGATATACTGCGAAACTTCACCCGGAACACTGCCCACACGAAGGGGCGCCGCCAATTCTCGCATGTGTTTGGCGTAATAACGACAGAAATCGATTGCTTCACCGATATCGCCATCAGCTTCCGCCCAAGGTTTGCCGACTTCATAAACTTGAGTGGCAATCAAATCGAAACGATCGCGCAACATAATATCTGCAAGTTTATCCACCATCGCGGCACGCTGATTTGCGGGGGTGTTCTTCCAAGATTTGAAAGCGGCATGGGCTGCTTGCATGGCCTGTTCAGCCTCTTGGTTTGAAGCCATGGAAACTTTGGCGATCACTTGATCTTGTTGGGAAGGATTCACGCGCTCAAACTGATTGGAAGTTTGAACTTCTTTGCCGTTGATAACTAGAGGCACGCGAATCGGGAAAGAGTTTTTTGTTTTCGCCAAAGCCTTTTGCATTTTTTCGCGATCCTCTTTGATAGCAAAATCCAGCAAGGGCTCATTGTAGAAACGATTATCTTTTTTAACAAACTTCGAAGAAGTAGGAACAAGTCCCTGCGCTGGATCTTTTAAAAGCTCAGCTGTCGATTTGCCGTCAGCAAACTTCCCGCGCAACCAAGATTCATTGGACGTATTTTCCAAAAGACGACGAACCAAATAAGCCATGCCTGGAATTAATTCTCCAACCGGGGCGTATTCCCGCAAGCGATAGCCCATGTCGACCAATGTTTTTTTAATAGGTTCGGCCATGCCGTAAAGCATTTGGAATTCCAAGGCTTCTTTAGGGATGTTCAGTTTTTCCGCATACAACATACAAGCCGCAAGTGTGCGCACATTGTGGGAAGCAAAAGCTCCGCGAATGACTTTGATATTTTCTAATAAGTATTTGGCGCACAGCTCATAGTTCGCGTCTGATTCCGCTTTATTTGTATAAACGGGAATCGGCCACCCACGTTGTTCCGCCTCGATAGTTTCGTAATCCCAGTAAGCCCCTTTTACCAAGCGAACCCAGAAAGGCGTGCCACGCTTTTTCGCAAATTCAGTCAAAGACTTGATATCCACAAAAGAGTCACGCAAGTAAGCTTGAATCACGATACCGAAATACTTGTAATTTTTAAATTCGGGCTCACTGATCAGCTCCTCAAATACTTCTAGCGTCAGGTGTTTGACGGAGTATTGTTCCATGTCCAAATTAACGAACACACCTTTTTCCATGCCGGAACGGAAAATAGGACGAAGGCGGTCCTTCAAAACCTTTTTGGTGTCGTCCCAGGCAAGGTCTTTAATTTGTGAATAAAGCGCTGTCATTTTTACGGACACATTGACTTTAGGCAATACACCTTCGTGATCACGATCAATTTGTGGAACCTCATCCCACTTTTCAGCATCTTTTGCCAACCAGCCGATAAGCTCCAAGCATTTGTTAGAGTATTCGCCAGCTTCTTTTTCTGAAAGAGTCGCTTCACCTAAGATGTCGACGGTAAAGGTCATTTTATTTTTGCGCGCTTTCTTAAGCACAGGCAAAGCATCATCCGGACTTTCACCAGTGATAAACATTTTAGCCATGGCGGTTACGTTTTTACGAATCGCTCCGGCCATTAAACCAGGCGCCAAAGAGCCTATACCCAAGCCCACGTTAAATACAGGCGGCAAAGCTTCGCCATTTTCCGAAAAATATTCCTTTAAGTGACGGGCGACTTCATCACCCGAATTCAAGGCAGGCAAGACGTCGACAAAGCGAAACATATTGGTTTTGAATTTATCGTTTTTCATACTCCATTCCATGATGGAGCCGTACCAAAAATCTTTAGAGAAAATAGAGGCCTTGGATTGGCTCTCCATGCGTTTGATAATTTCTTCGCCACGAGCCACGATCTGCGCTTGAATGTCGTTCATTTTGTACCCCTAAAAAGTGCGTTCGAATATTCACTCTAGTGGCTGTAAAATTCAAGCTATTTGACAACCCAGCTGTGCCGAACTTTGCCTTTGATTTCGGCTTCGATTGTTTGGCCTTTTTGAAAGGGCTTCACTCCAGCAGGAGTCCCTGTGAGCAAAAGATCTCCTGGCATGACGGGGAAGTGTTGGCGCACGTAGTCAATAATCTTTTCAAGGGGAAAAATCATATCTCGCACAAAGCCGTGCTGACGGATCTCGCCCTGTACTTTCAGAATGAGTTCGAGGCCTTTAAGTTCTTCTAAGTCAGCAACCGGGAAAAAGGAGGACAGGGGGCAAGAGCCCTTAAAGCTTTTGGCTAGAGTCCAAGGCTGTCCCTTTGATTTAAGTTCGAGTTGTTTTGCGCGATCCGTGAGATCTAAGGCGACGCAAGCCTCATCAATTTGCAAGTTTTCATCAAACTGCAAAGCCAATTCAATTTCGTGATCCAACTCATTCACCCATGAGGGTAAAATAATTTCTTTCGCAGCAAGTGTGGCTGTGCTGCCGGCTTTTAAAAAAATCAAAGGCTCTGTCGGGATCGCATTTCCAAGTTCTTTGGCGTGATCTGCATAATTTCGACCGATAGCCCATATATTTTGAATCACAAGGGGACTCCTTTAAGTTCTAGAAAAGTAAAAACACCTTCTGTACCAGTCTCAAAACCCGCATATTGACAAGGGTTCCAGTGAGCAAATGGGCCTTCTGTTAAATCGGTGTCGCAGGGGATGAGACTCATGGCCTCTATGACCCAATCATAGTGGGAGCACATAAAGATCACCGAATCTGCCTTTGAATCTGAATCCGAATTGCTTGCCAGGGCAATGAGATGTTCAATGCGGCGTCGAAAGTCACTGATGGTTTCGCCGCCTTCTTGTTCTAGAAGGGCCTCTTGAGTTTGAAGTGGCAACTTGAAATGCTCGGATAACGGGCGGAAGGTGCTGTGTGTACGTCGTTTCGGCGATACCCAGAGTTCCGTCGGTTGCACCAGATCGTGTTTGAGCACGCGATCTAGAAGTTTAGAGGCCTGATCATGTCCTCCAGCGGTGAGGTCGGGATCACCCGAGAAATCCATAGCTTTTTGAGCGTGGCGAAAGATGTAAATCTTCATGGTCGATCTTGATTCTCATTAGAGGCTTTGTTAAGTTTGGCTTTCATTTTTCAATAGTTCGGGGAGTTTGTCATGACTAAAGAGCGTGTTCATCGGTATGTCACCAGAGATTTTACTGTGCGCATTGCTGCGGTGGATGCCACCGAAGTCGTTCGACATATGCAAAGCCTGCAAAATACTTTCCCATTAGCCACTGTCGCCGTCGGGCGAGGTATGGTGGGAGCACTTTTAATGGCTGCTCACTTGAAAGACGGGCAGCAAGTCGGCCTTTTGTTTAAAGGCAACGGCGCCTTGGGCAGTGTTTATGCGGAAGCTTCTTATGAAGGACATGTCCGCGGTTACACGCCGAATCCTCAATATCAGCCACCAAATTACGACAATGGATTGAGTCTGAAAGACGCTCTTGGCCACGGAACCCTGAACGTGTCTCGTCATCAGCCCTTTCAAAAACAACCTTTTCACGGTTTGGTTGAACTCGTCAGTGGTGAAATCGGTGAAGACATTGCTCACTACTTGCATCAGTCCCACCAAATTCGCTCCCTGGTTTCACTCGGTGTCTATCTCGATACTTATGGAAAGGTGAAGGCTGCTGGTGGTGTGATCATCGAGGTCATGCCAGGAGTTGAAGACGAGCTTGTGGAAAAAATCTATGCGAATTACGAAAAAAACAAACCGAATATTTCGCAGATGATTTTGGATGGGGCTAAGCCTCTTGAGTTGGTGACTCCTTTTATGGAAGGCATCGAATTCGAAGAACTTGATCACAAATATGAAATCGAATATTTCTGTCCTTGCAACCAGGAGCGTGTGTTGCGAGCTTTTGAGACTTTCGAAGAAGCAGATTTACAAGATATCATCGATAAAAAAGAAGAGTCCGACGTGACCTGTCAAGTGTGTGGTCGTCCTTACAAGGTTTCTGTAGCAGAGGTGCAAGCATTGAAAGACCGAATTCATAAGGGGTCTATGCATTAGTAAGCAGCATTCGACCTTTGTAGTGAACAGCTCGGCATCGGGGCTGTTTTAAACGTCGGGAAAAAAATCTCGGAAAGTAAAGCTTTTGCAAGTTCGCACTTTTATAACTTTGCAAACAGCCATTCGTTGATCTCTTAAAATCTTGTAAGATATTTTTTAAGAAGTTTTTCTTTTAAAATAGTGCAGGAGATTTATATGGCTATATATGTCGATGGATTTATTGTTCCGGTTCCTAAAAAGAATATTGAAAAGTACCGTAAGGTGGCCAAGATGGCCGGAAAAATCTGGATGGAGTATGGCGCGTTGGAGTATATTGAGTGTGTTGCCGATGACGTGAAAAAAGGCAAGTTCACATCGTTCCCGCAGAGTGTAAAATTGAAGCCCAATGAAGTCGTGGTCTTTTCCTGGATTGTGTATAAATCGCGATCCAGTCGAGATCGAATCAATAAAAAAGTGATGAAGGATCCGCGCCTTGCAAATATGATGGGGCCCGAGATGATGCCCTTTGATGGAAAACGAATGATCTATGGGGATTTAAATCTCTTGTGATGAATGGTCGGAAGTAATAAAAAGTATTCTGGTAGGTGGGGACAGAGGACTGTTTTTTTAGTAGCAGTATGTGCTCATGCAGCTGCGCGTGGTGCTTGAGTGAGTCGGGCCATCCGTGGGCGGCCTTTCTGAGGCGCCTCGTGCGCCTCAGATCGAAGTATTCGTTTGTTCAGGAATTCAACCCTACCTTAGAGTCCTGAGAGTGCTCTCTCAGGACTGCCGTTTGAGCCAGGGATTCACGCAGAAAAAAGGACTCCACTCGAAAACGGAGTCGCAAACTTCAACCCCTGCCCTTCTCTAAAGATGCTGAATAATAGCATCAGTAAAGCTAGTCGTCGTCCCTTTACCACCTAGATCACCTGTGCGTGTATTCACATCCGCAAGTGCCGTGATCAATGCATTCATGATGGCATCCGCCTTCTCGTTTTCACCAATATGTTGCAGCATCATCACAGCAGACTGTAAAAGTGCTGTCGGATTGGCTTTGTTTTGTCCCGCGATATCGGGTGCCGATCCATGAACAGCTTCAAAAATGGCGATGTCCTTACCAATGTTGGCTCCGGGTACAATGCCCAGACCGCCGACGAGGCCGGCACATAAATCACTCAGAATATCACCGTATAAATTTTCAGTTACAATGACTTCAAATTGCTGCGGCTTGGTTACTAATTGCATGCAAGCATTGTCGACAATCACATCGCGAGTTTCAACACTTGGGAACTGAGCACCCACTTCTTGAGAAACACGCAAAAATAAGCCGTCGGACAATTTCATGATGTTGGCTTTATGAACAATGGCGACTTGTTTTTTGTTGGTTTTTTGTGCGAGTTCATAAGCATAACGAGCAATGCGCTCGGAACCTTTGCGGGTGATACGCTTAATGCTTTCTGCCGTATCGTCATCCACCATACGCTCGATACCAGCATAAAGGTCTTCGGTGTTTTCGCGTACGATGGTTAAGTTCACATCGCCATGAACGCATTTTACTCCTGGCAAAGATCTGACCGGACGAACGTTGGCGTAAAGATCAAACATCTGGCGCATGGTCACGTTGATGGATTTATGTCCGCCGCCGATAGGTGTCGTAGTCGGGCCCTTGATCGCGAGCTTTGTTTCTTTTATGGAAGCAATTGTAGCAGCCGGTAAAAGTTCACCAGTTTTGTTGAAGGCTTCTTCGCCCGCATTGTGCTCAAGATATTCAAAGGGTGCTTGCACGTGTTTAAGAACGCGCACCACTTGAGACATAATTTCGGGGCCAATGCCATCACCAGGTATCACTGTGAGTTTCATCATGAAGGGAGCCTTTCTTGTGGAAATCCGTTCTATCAGATGATGAGCTTTGCGTCCAGAGTCCCCGTGCGCGCGCGGCAGGTGGTCTTGAGAACTTTTCAGTTCTGGCCACCAGGTGATGGGATGTGGGAAGGGTGTTAGGGCCCTCAAGGTTTCCACGAGCGTGGAGAGGGGCCGGTTTCCTTTTGGTCTCAGTTTGAGACACACACATCACTAAAGCAAAGGACGGACCAACTCATTCAGAGCCCTTTTGCACCGCACTTTGCGGCGAAGAGCTGTAGAGCTTTTAGGCAGGGATGAAGTGTAGTCATTCTAAAGACTTAAACCCAAAGTGATGGGAATTACGAAAGTGGTGAAAAGATATTTAGGCATCTGTATGTTTCTCGCAAATCTTTGAGTATCCGGAAAATATTAAGTACTTTCAGTCATTTAGGTGGGTGGCGAGCTTCGGGTCCACTTGGACCCATCCTTGTAATAGAGATGCTCAGGAGGTCGCTATAATGAGGAAGTGGCTTGGAGCTTTATTGCTCCTCTCATCAATATTGACCATACAAGCCTGTGCTCCTAAGTCACAAGATGACTGTGGATTTGTGCAGAACGTGTATGGAGAGCGTATCTCGTGGAAAACAGATGCTGCCGTGACGATGCATCTTCACTCTTCGGTGCCCGAAGCTTATGTGGCGGCAATTGTTTCAGCTGCAGAGAGCTGGGATAAAACTGCGGGTCGGAAAATATTTAATATTGTCACGAGTCCGCGAATTGATGGACCGGTGACTCCTCACAAAGACGGCAAGAATGTGTTCTATATGATGGACACCTGGGAAGCGAACAAAGCTTCCGAACAAGCTCGTACAAGTGTTTATTGGATCGGCGATATCATTCAAGAGGCTGACGTCCGCTTGAATGCTAAAAACTTTAAATTTTATTGGAACCAAGATTCTTCAGCTGAAGGCGTAAATATCGAAGCCTTGGTGTTGCATGAGTTGGGTCATGTTCTCGGACTCAAGCACAAAGACACCGGCAGCTCCGTTATGGCGACCTATTTGGCAAATGGAGTGGATAGAGTGCGAGTGGCCTCGACGGATGCGGCTGCTCTTCAATGTGAGTACTAGTCCCATACTGTAAAATATTTATGTAAGTTTTTTTAAGTTGTGTGCCGGAGATAAAGCTTTCTAAACTTGATGACTGTGCGAAGGAGCCGACAATGAGAGTAGTGGAAACAGACCTAGAATCCAGTGTAGAAGCGGAAACCAATGTGTCGGCAAGCTCATCGTCGAGTTCAGAGCAAATGCTTTCGCATAAAAGTTATCACGAGATGTCGGACATAACTCTTGTAGAGTCTGATTTAATTTCTCAACTCGCCTCAAATATTGAATTGCTCTCGGATCTTCAATCGCGTTTGTCTTTTTTAATGAGGGAAACTCGATATCTTATGAAGGCCTAAATAAAAATTATTTGTTTAAAACTTCGTTCATAGAACGGATGCTACATGACGACGATCTGATTCTAAGGTCTCATGGAATAATGAAATGTTTTCGGAATCTTAAAGATCCCGTTGAAGAATGCAAAACCTGCGTTTTCAAGGGGGGAATGTCTGGGCCCATCCATAATCAATTCAATCTTTGGGGACTTTCGAAATCGGAAGCCGATATCGCCTATCTATTGGTTAAAGGTTTTACCATTCGAGAAATCGCGGACCTTCGGAAAACGACCGAAGCCACAGTTCGTCAGCAAACCCTACAACTTTATCAAAAAGCTCAAGTCGACGGCAGACATCAGTTGTCAGGTTTCTTTATTAAGTCATGGTTGGGACACTGCAGCGAGTCAGAGCCGGGCTCGCAATAAACGAGAACAACCTCACATTTGTTTAATGACAGAAAGTCTATCTTGGGGTCTAGTGATGCTTATGGATAAAGCAGCATACGGATTCAACACTTATATTCAAAGCCATTTCCAAAAATGGGGTCTTACTAAAACGGAATCAGAAGTCGGTCTTTTGATTTTACGTGGCCTCAGCTTGAGAGAGATCTCTCAAATTCGCGGAACAACTGAAACCACGGTGCGTCAGCAGGCCTTGAGTCTTTATAAAAAGGCGGCCGTCGATGGACGTCACCAGTTGTCAGCTTACTTCTTGGAGGATTTATTGCCACCTTGTGAGGAGTCTCTAAAAATTGAAAAGAGAAATAGCTCTGTAGGTTAGACTTTTTTGTCGAGACGGGGTCCTGAGCTGAACTTGGGAATTCGGAATTCGATCCAATCGCCGTCTCGCTGACGAGTCATTCCGGCCGTAATAACGGGATTCTCAAAGGGGAACTCTTCTCTGAAGGTTTGATAGCTGTTGCTGCTGACAAACTTATCACCATCTTCGAGCTTATCTTTAAAAGATCTTTGACCTGAGACGGTTGCTTTATCTTTTTGAATATTGACCTTCACGCTGTCTTTTTCATGTTCGGGAACAAAGGCGCGCAATATATAAAAATCCGGATTCTCTCGAATATAACTACCGCGATCTTGAACCTTGTAAAAAGGGTCGTCGGCTTTATTGGCATAATTTTCATTCTTGTTAATGAACTCTTTTTTCGTAGCGGCAAGCTCTTTTACGTATTGTTCGTTTTGAATATTCAAAGACTCACGTTGGGCTTCGTTGTTTTTCTGATAGACTCTTTGAAAGCGGTTGTGTTGAGTTTTCAATTGATTGTCATAGGATTCTTTGTTGTGAATCAGGCGGTTGCTATACTTCGTATCGAGGCCTTCTTCCTTAGCCTCCCACTGCTCTTGCCTTTTTTCATAGAGGCGTTTGTTTTCTTCCTCTGTGCGAGTCAGCTTTTTTTGACCCTGCTCCTGGGTCAGCGCGATTTTTTCTTTTCCGCGTTGGTCTAGTAGGGCAGCATCCTTTTCGTTGCGCGTGCGAACTCGCTCTGTCACATTGCGGCCGCGCTCAACTTCGTTATGAACGGAAGATTCATTCTGTTCACGTTGTTGATCCAGCCGGGTTTGACTATATTCGTTCAGTTGCCCCATGTCTTTGTTGTATTTTTCTTTAGCGCGTTTAATGTCTGCTTCGCTCTTGTTGCGAATATTTGAGACTTGATTTTGCGCTTGGCCCTCTATGGTGCGGACTCGCTGACTGGTGCTTTCTTTTGTTTTGGAAAGCTGCTGATCGCGGTGTTCCCTCATGTCCTCTAGTTTTTCGTCGTAATTTTTTACAAGGTTCGAAGTCTTAGAGTTGTAGTTCTCTGTCAATCTCTGGCGTTCAGAAACAGCTTCGTTGTTCATTTCTTTTTGGCGAGTGCGAATATGATTTATCGCCGCTTCGTTTTGTTCTGTCAGACCTTCTTTTTTGTCGTCATAGTGAGATTTAAGATCTGAAAGTTGATTTTCGTTTTCGCGCACGAGGTCCTTCTTCTTGCGATTGAATTCGGCATGAAGGTCGTTGAGTTCTGCTTGCTGGGCTTTACGTGTGCTATTGTCAATTGACGACATGGAACCAGTGTATCATTGCGAGACACGGGTCACTAGGTGGCAGGCTGGGGCGTAACTGGATTCTGGCCTTTTGGGTTGCTACACAAGGGTTTGAAGCCGTCGGTGCGCCCATAACAGCGCCAAGTATCGATATAGGTGACTTCTTCATCGGCTTTGACGGGGTAGAAATAGCGATACTGTTCTGGATCGAGGGTGCTTTCTACTAGGCGAAAGTCCGATGCCTGATTGGTGGCAGAGTTCGAGTCAGCAATTGAGTCGGAATTTGGATTACTATTTGAAGTTGGATCAAGAGGGACTACTGGCGGCAATGTTTGAGCAGTTGCTGGTTTGCGGGAAATCTTCAGGACGAAAACGCGGTATTCGGCCTGGACACTCAGGCTGATGCCAAGAAAGATAAATAAGAAAGCCGACAGAAGATTTCGATATTTCACAATCTCTCCTATCGGCTTTGCGGTGGGAAACTAAAGTCTAAGGTCGAGTTCGCGATTAAGGTGTGAACACCATAATAATATCACTCATCGCATGCCCCAGATTGTCAGACACGCTGACTGCTTGGGCAGAATAACTGGAGCCCGGTTGCAAGCCGGATACTTGAACCTCATGAGTGGTGCGAAGGGCGTTGTCTGAATCCGTCAGAATCACTTCCCCCGTTGCCGTGTTTATCAACTTCACTTGAGACGTTGATGGAATATCCGTTTTCCAAGTTAAGAAAGCACCTGTCAGCAGAACCTCATGGACTCGGAAATCGCTGATAACCGGCGCCGTACCCTCAACGCAAGGGTTGTAACTTTCTGTTTTCGGCATAAAGAAATTTTCTTTGCCGACAACTTTCCATCCCCGAGCTAAAAGGTCCTTATAGGCCTGTTGCGGTTCTGAGCTCTTGTCCGGGTTGAAGTAAAGACTGTTGCCTGATTTTCCGCACTGGGAGTCTTTGCCTGCAGCACTGGCTTTTCTCCACATCAAAACATTCGAGATATGAAAGCGGGGACCTTGATAATAAGTTAACTGAATCGGCAAGGTGTTGCCTGAATTCATGCTCACTAACTTATTGGAACAGCCCATACGAGTTGGATGGTCGCCATCATTATCAATAAGAGTTTCAAGGACGGGATTTTTTGCCGTTCCGCCAACAACCTTTAGAGTCGTTCCGTCATCTGATAAAAGCGCTAACTCATAGTCGCCTTCTTCGTCTTCCGGAGTTAGTCGGATCACAGTTTCAAACTTAACTCCGAAGTATTCAATAAGCTTTGCACCGGTGTCGTCCTTGAGGACGTCATTAGTTTTGGTCGAAAAACCTGTTTGAAATAAACGAGTCGGGACATTGAGGTCAGCGAAAAAAAGTTTTTGCTCCGACTTGCTGGCTAAGTTCACATAGTCAACGGAACTATAAAGACGAGGCATATTAGATGCCAAGGGATGAAGGCTTGCCCGGATACCATGCTCTAGGTTCGTCGGCGCATTGCCTTCAAAAGGATCACAAACAGTCTTATGAAGTGGATTGGCGTTAACATCCACTTTTGAGTACTTAATAGCCTGACCGTAAGTTGTTTGATTCACGCTGCTGGCTTCCAAGCCATTTCCAACATTGAATCCGCAAGATGAGAGAACCAAGCTGGCCGATACTGAAACGAGAAAGCCGTGTGTGGTTGAAAATCTCATGTCAATTCCTCCCTGACATTTGTTGAGCCCAGAATATCGGAGCAAATGCCGAGGTTGTTGGAAAAAAGTGTCGAAGTGTCTTAATAAGACTCTAGGAATTAGACATAAAAATGGAAATTCATCTCAAAGGAACTGCCTGTACAGAAGCTTGACGAAATGAACTGAGTTTAAAGAC
>JBBKWD010000036.1:0-16047 GCA_037968775.1 Bdellovibrio sp. | reverse complement strand
TTCTAGTAGGTCGTCAGCGGCCCCATAAGTCACCTCTTTTTGATCCCTTTGTTTTTGATCCTTTTACGACTCATTGGCATTGGCACTCGTTTTCATCAGGGCACTCCCAGGTGATGTTCACGGTTGCGACGATGCTCAGCGTGGCTTTACCCCGTTATCGCTGGCTGTGGATTCCATTTGCCGTCTTTATTTGTTCTACGCGCGTGATTATCCATGATCATTTTTTAAGTGATGTGATCTTTGGCTCTTGCGTGGGTTATGTGGGCAGTCTGCTTGCGATGAAGTTGATGCAGGCCAAGACCAAGAATGGGCTGTTCTCTTAATACACTCAAAATTGTGATGTTGTTGTGGTGGGACAGTCTTCAGTTTTTTTCAGACAGAAATTCCACCATGTGCTGCTTTTCTTTCAGTGTGCGCATGATGTCTTTATAGTTCTGGATATATTTATGCACAATAGCCCAGAACTTATCCGAATGGTTCATTTGCTGCAAATGAGCCAGCTCATGAACAATCACATAATCGATAATTTCAGGATGAAAAACTACCAAACGCCAATTCAAATTAATTGCTTTACGTGAGGAGCAACTGCCCCAACGCGTGCGTTGTTCGCGAAATTTAAGTTCGGCTGGGAGTAAGTTCATTTCTTGATACAAAAACTGCACTCTTGAAGTCAGATGCTTAATGGCCTCGCGCTTATAGAAATGGCGAATTTCTGCAAGAGCCGTAGGATGCTCTTGTATCAAAGAATTGGCACTCCACTCATCGCGCGGAATATGCAGCAACAAAGTTTCATCAGTGACAGAGACAAAAGGCTTTTTGTTCAGAGTGATAACGACCTTGAGCTTGCGGTTGATCCCGAGATAGGGGAACTCTTCGTAAGCTTGAATTTTTTTGTCGGGGAACTGTGATTTCAGTTCTTCGAACTTTTTAAGGTTCTTTTCGATCCAGTCCTTTTTTGACATTAAAAAATCGACGATCACCTTTTGTGAGGTCGATTTGGCCGCTACAACCTTAATCGGCTTATAGGGATACAGATAGATCGAAACAGAGCGACGAAGAGCACGGCGATGCACCTCTACAGTCCATTTTGAAAAAATAAAATTCTCTGTGTCTTTCATCCTAAAACTAACAATGACTTAAGCTGCGTCCCGTGGCAATCTGCGGTGTGTGAGGGTTTCATGGATAAAAGTGCTTCTTTTTACAACCTAGACCCGGATAAAGTTCTGCGCGCGGCAGAAACGGCCGGCTATTATCCCACCGGAGAGTTCACGCAGCTGAATTCTTATGAAAACCGTGTCTTTGATATCCGCCTGGAAGAGCCCGCGACAGCCTTGATGACCAATAAAAACTTGATTGCCAAATTTTATCGCCCCCAGCGCTGGAGCAAGGACGCCATCCGCGAAGAACACGAGTTCTTGCTGTCCCTGCAAGGGGAAGGCATTCCGGCTGTCGCCCCGCTGATTCAGCCCAATAAAAGTACTATTTTGGAAATCGACGATATGTTTATCGCCTTTTTCCCAAAAGTTCTGGGCCGCATGCCTCAAGAATTTTTAAATGATGAACTTTTAAAGGTCGGTCGCTTGATGGCGCGCGTTCACAATGTCGGCGCCCGCCAACCTGCCATCCACCGCCCGACTTTGGATTCTAGTTATTTCGGTGGGTGGGACACTTTGGATTTCTTGCAAGACTGGATTGCACCCGAAATCAAAGGTCGCTACAACACGGCCGCCGAAGACATTCTTTATGCTTTAGATGATTTGGTAGACCCGAATGAATTTATTCGCATTCACGGGGACTGCCATAAAGGAAATTTACTCAATAACGGCCAAGAGTTTTTCCTGGTCGACTTTGATGATTTTTTAAACGGACCGGTGATTCAAGATTTTTGGATGCTGTTATCCGGCGACGAAGATCAAGTCGACGAAGAGCGCCATCAGATCATTGATGGTTACGAAGAATTGCGTGAGTTCCCACACCATCAATGGGCCTGGGTGCCGCTATTCCGTGGACTGCGCATTATTTCTTACGCTGGGTGGATTGCCAAACGCTGGACAGATCCAAGTTTCCCGCGCCTGTTCCCCGAGTTTAATACCTATAGCTATTGGGCTGAAGAAGTTGAAGCTTTAGAAAAAGTCGCTTGGAAAATCGGGAAGAGTTAAGTCGTCTGCGAGCCAACTGAACGCGTTTCAAACCAGCGATCCAAGGCTTTAAAAAACCAATCTTGCTGAATTTTCTGGAGATGAAGACTGTCGAGCATTTCTTGCTTCGTCTGTACAAGGCCCGTGTATTCGGTTGTGACTTCGTCAGCGCACTCATGAACCCAAGCAACAGTGCTTTCTGGGTGAAACTGTGTCGCCATCACTTTATTGCCGATTTTGAAAGCTTGGTTCTTCCAAAACTCGCCTTCTGCAAAAGATTCCGCCTGCGGAGGCAGATCAAATCCGCACTGATGCCAATGAAACACCTGCAGAGTGTAAGGTGTGGGCTCATCTTTCATTTGGATCGGCACAAAACCGATCTCCCAAGTGTTTAAGGGATAAACCTTGCCACCCATGACGTCAGCAATCAACTGACTGCCTAAACAGAGTCCGAACACGGGCTTGCCTTGTTCAATACAATCTTTAATGAATGATTTTTCATCGCGCAGCCAAGGGTGTTTTTCTTCTTCAAAAGTGTCCATGGAGCCACCACAAATGATCAGGGCCTTGAAATCAGAAAGCGCATACGACGGCGCCCCTTTGGCGATCTGCCAAATTTTGGTGGTGAGGCCTCGTTGTTCTGCCCACAGCAAAGCGGTTCCCGGCGGCACATCGTCTTCGTGTTGAATAAAAAGAAGATCAAACATGCGCCCGGTTTAACAAATGCATTTAAAATTGGCTAGAACTGAATTGCTCCCGGGTCGAAGTTTTCACACTGACGGTCATGCCCGCCATCGACCGGCAGGACTCAGCACAACGACGGCACACTTCGGCACAATGGAGCATCTGAGGGTCTTCGCCGAAGCGTTCACACTCAGTTGCGCAGGCTGAGCACACTTCAAAACAAAGCTCACAACTTTGATGATGAAAACGAAGGTCTGCGATCATCATTTTGGCCGAGAGCTGGCAGGTGTCCACGCAAGCTTGTAAAATCTGGATATGAGTACCGTTGAAACCCTTTTTACTTAGGCAGTGGTGAAGCGTTTCCAAACACACGCGTGCACAGCTTAAGCAATTTTTAATACACTTTTCCATGTCACTGTCTCTCAAAATTGGATTTGCCATTGGAGGGCCCCCTTTTTCAGTTCGAACTTCATTTCTATCTAGTTTACTCGGATTAAACTTTGAAAGTTCAAAGGTGCAAGAATGCAAAACCTAAATATGCTTGTGGACATTTTCGTTCAGCTTGGCTGTAGACCAAATACGAGGACCTTCCCAAAGAAGGCGTGGAATTACACTTGACCGGACTTGCCTAAACACGAAACCATGATGACTCTAACCGAGAGGACTTTCATGAAATTTCTCATTCTCTTGTTTGCCGCCCCTATTGTTGCCCCTATTGTTGCACCTATTGTTGCGCTTATTGTTGCGCTTACCTTAACAAGTTGTGTGGAGCCCGAAAAAACAGACGGCAAAAAAAATCCCGGTGAAAAACCAACAAATGTGACGGACTACAAAGTCTGCGGCAACTTCAATCGCTCCGTGAGCCTGCAAGGCGTCTGGCACATCGACCAAATTCAAGATGGATTCAAGTTACGAACCTCCTTGACGATTCAAGGGAATCAAGCCGCTTATTCAAATCAGTGTTATCTAGAGGGGCGGTCTCTTACCGCAACGGTATCAAGCTATGTTTCGTATGATAATGTGCGCTTTAGCTTTCTCTCCACAGATTTCGATGAACAGTCTATCAATGAACCGGATTTTCAGATGAGCTGCTCAATTTCAATTGAACCCGCCAATTTGACCTATAGCTTTCAAGGAAATTGCCTGGTCCTCAATAACGGTACAACATCCATAAAGATGGTTCCGGGTCGATAATATTTCACTTCGTCTGGGGGCCGTAGCGGCTCCGTTGTAGCCCCGTTGCGGCCCCGTTAATTCGTCGCGTCTTTTCGCCACTCTGCTAAGGTACAAAAAGTTTTCTGGTTTTTCTTTGAAATACAAATGCCTTCATTCTATATTTCTCTTTCTGACTGCACTCTAAAAAAGGATCCTTCATGAATAAGATTAAAGTAGCAAATCCCGTCGTTGAGCTGGATGGCGATGAAATGACAAGAATCATCTGGAAGTTTATCAAAGAAAAATTGATTCTTCCTTACCTTGAGATCGACATTAAGTATTTCGATTTAGGCATGGAGCATCGTGATGCCACAAATGACCAAGTCACTGTGGATGCGGCTGAAGCGATCAAAAAGTACAACGTGGGCATTAAGTGCGCGACAATCACTCCAGACGAAGCACGCGTAGAAGAATTCAAATTAAAACAAATGTGGAGATCGCCGAACGGGACTATCCGTAATATCTTAGACGGAACCGTTTTCCGCGAACCGATTCTTTGCAAAAATGTTCCTCGCCTTGTTCCAAACTGGACAGCACCTATCTGTATCGGTCGTCACGCTTATGGTGACCAATACCGTGCGACTGATTTTGTGACTAAAGGCAAAGGCAAGTTGACGATCACTTTTGAAGGCGAAAACGGCGAAAAGATTCAGCACGAAGTTCACAACTTTAAAGGTGATGGCGTAGCGATGGCTATGTTCAACACTGATGAGTCTATCTCTGGCTTTGCCCGCTCTTGCTTTAACCAAGCACTCGTCAAGAAATGGCCTTTGTATCTTTCAACCAAGAATACCATTTTGAAAAAATACGACGGTCGCTTTAAAGATATCTTTGAAGATATCTATCAAAAAGAATTCAAAACGAAGTTCGACGCTGCTGGTATTACTTACGAACACCGTTTGATTGATGACATGGTTGCCTCTGCTTTGAAGTGGAACGGAAACTTTGTTTGGGCTTGTAAGAACTACGACGGTGACGTTCAGTCCGACACTGTGGCTCAAGGCTTTGGTTCTTTGGGTTTGATGACTTCGGTTTTGGTCACTCCAGACGGAAAAACAATGGAAGCTGAAGCAGCGCACGGCACTGTGACTCGTCACTATCGTCAGCATCAACAAGGTAAATCGACTTCAACAAACCCGATTGCTTCTATCTTTGCTTGGACTCGCGGTCTTGAGCACCGTGGAAACTTGGATAAAAATACGGACCTGGTTCGTTTTGCTCAAACTCTTGAAAAAGTTTGCGTAGAAACAGTTGAAGCTGGCTTTATGACAAAGGATCTTGCCGTTTGTATTCATGGCGACAAGGTTACCTCTGATAAGTATATGAACACCGAGCCCTTCCTTGAAAAGCTCGATGCGAACTTAAAAGCCGCCTTAACTCAGTAGTTGCTTGTTTCTTTAAGATTTAATGAAAGCCTCGAAGTAATTCGGGGCTTTTTTATTGTACGCGTTCAAATATCCATCTCTCGGTTCAAAACGAGACCTCGCCTAAAAACTTATTTGAGTTCCTAAATAAATCTAGCATGATAGAGCTATGTTGAAATTTGCGGCTGCACTATGCCTCGTATTCCCTCTTGGGGTTTACGCTGGTACCACGGATACACAGGCGTTCTTTTTAGGAACGGCGAAGACCTATAATTTGAATCTCAATGAAAAGACTTGGCTTAAAAAGCTCGCCCTCAAAACTACACCTGAAGAGTTAAAAGCTATTACAGAAGGACTCAGCTCCACAAAGGAAGAAGTTCTTTTATCGGCAGTCACCAAAGACAAAAATAGCTTGGCCTTTGTCGATATCGAGGGGAAAACTCTGGCTCGTCTGACAACCAATGAAGCCGGGAAACTGTTTTTAAATTCTCAGGCTCTGGAACTTGAAGGCCTTAACGGGATTACCGCTCAGTATGACTATCTTAAGTCGGCGAACTTAGGTGATCTTCAGGGGCCCGCACGTGCACAGGTAGAGATGTCTCTTTTAAAATTCTATCTCAACTTTAAAATGGGACTTCCTGGTAAAACGATCACTCAACTTCAAGGCGACACCAACCCTGATACCCTGCTGATGAAAGAGCTTATCACGCCTTTTGAAGTGAAGCGCTTAGACCACTCGTGCCGTCTTTATGAAGGCGAAACCCCGTCTTTCCTGCGCAAGAAATATGGCGTTGGTGCCAAATCCGAAATGGCCCAAAAAGATGGAGCCTATGCCGTTCGCAGTATGACCTTGCATTTATTAGATGAATACGAAGAAACCTATGAGGAGCGCCTAGATGTTGTTTTTAAGGCCAAACCTCAGGTGGTTTTTACCAAGGCCTCAAAGTCCAAAAAGAAATCCGCCCGCAAAAGCGCTGAGGTCTCTGTTTATGATATTTGGCACAATGGTCAGCAGATTCGAAAGAATATTCTAGCCAACGAAGCCCCTACGACCACCCCTGAAATGTCCCGAGCCCGCAGCTTACTAACTTGCTGCGGAAAAACGACCCTCACTGGCAATACCTTGGAAACGGATGAGGTCTCTTGCCTGGATCGCCTGCAAATGAAAGCGTCTCCTCCGGCATCCCATGCCCCTGCGACCGAAAAGGCTGCTCCCTCCATTGAAAAATCCGAGGTTTCGAATTCAATTAAGACCGCTCCGACTGGCGATACCATTCCGGAATCCGATTCGGACTCCCTCTAAGGGAGCCCTTTTACCTAGAATATTTTTCCATTACAGGACAAGTTCTTCTCTCTCGGGATTTCTGTTGGTAAGAGTTCAAAGTCTTTTACATACTTCGGAGTTCGAGTGAAAAAAATTGCCTTGTCTTTATGCTCTCTATCTTTTTGTTCAACCGGTTTTGCCGCGGGCCCCGTGCATGCTCGTCTTTGTGCCTATGCCTCTGGTCGTTTACCCTCCCTTTTTCAATCCGTTGAAGAATGTACGAAACAGACAGAACTTGAAACCGACAGTGATGGCCATGCCGCTTTGACGATCTTGAGCTGCGAAACCAACGAATTAACGACATTTTGGATCGACAGCGACACCCTGGATATTTTTCAAACCAACCAGACCCCCGATGGACTTTGCCATTAATGACCCCTAAGGGAGCCTTTCTTCTGATTTGGCTCCCCGGATTCCGCCCTCTTAGCCTAGATTCTGCCTATTTCCTGTGTTTTCTTGCTTTAAAGCTCTCCGATGACGGCTCCTTCTGAAAACTGTCATAAATCCTTCCATGCAGCAGTGAGTTATCGAATGAAATGCCCCCCTCCATGGGATACACCTGCCCTTGGCCGGGTCCCATACAACTGCGCTTTTGACGAATTCCGCCAGATCCGGAAGGAAGCAACGGTACTCGAGGGACTTTGTGATATGGGGTGCTCGGCCACTTTTTTGTACTGAAGGTACGAATTCTTTGTGCTCCAGGTACAAGAAATTTAAGTTCGAGGGGTGAATTTTGTCCTATCAGGTGATTGCGCGCAAATGGCGACCACAATCTTTTTCTGACTTAGTCGGGCAAAATCATATTACCCAAACTCTTTCCAATGCACTTAAAAATGGACGACTCCCCCACGCTTTGCTTTTCACGGGCCCTCGCGGAACTGGAAAAACTTCGTCGGCACGTATTTTAGCTAAAGCCCTGCGCTGCCCGAATGCTATTAACTTTGTTCCTTGCAACGAGTGCGACTCTTGTAAAGAAATCGGCGGCGGTTCAAGTCTAGATGTTTTAGAAATCGATGGAGCTTCGAACAACGGTGTCGATGCGATTCGTGAATTGCGCGACACTGTGGCTTTCATGCCTTCCAGTGGTAAATACAAAATTTATATTATCGATGAAGTTCACATGCTTTCGACAAGTGCCTTCAATGCTTTATTGAAAACTTTAGAAGAGCCGCCTGCGCATGTTGTGTTCATCATGGCGACCACCGAAGTTCATAAAATTCCGCAAACGATTTTGTCTCGCTGTCAGCGTTTTGATTTCCGCCGCATTTCGACTCGCCAAATTACCGAGCGTTTAAAATTAATTTGCGAACAAGACGGCACAACCGCTGAAGAAGAAGCCCTGTGGGTCATAGCCCGTCAAGGCGATGGCTCTATGCGGGACTCGCAAAGCCTTTTAGATCAAGTCATCACTTTTGCCAATGGCCCCCTGACACGTATCAATGTGGTCGACATTCTGGGGCTAACCGATCGCTCTTTGTTATTTGATACCCTAAATGCCCTGATGACCCGCAGTCCGTCTGCGATGATTGGTGTGATTGAAAAAATCAGCTCTGCTGGTTTTGAGCCCAGCCTTTTCGCGCAAGACTTGCTCGAGATGATCCGCAATCTTTTGTTGATCAAAGTTTCCCAAGGCGAAGCTTCGCGCCTTTTAGAATTACCTGATTCTGAATTGACGGCTTTGCAAGAAATCGCTGACACAATGTCTGAAGAAGACATGCATTTGCTTTTTGATATGGGCCTTAAAGGTGCCGGCGATATTCCGCGCGCGCAGGATCCGCGAATTGTGCTGGAAGTAGTTCTTTTACGAATGGCTTCGGCGCCTAAGATTCAAGATCTTCAAACTTTGCTGGCTAATAGTGGATCCACCCCTCACGGCGCAGGTGGTGCCAGGCCCTACGTTCCGCCGGTAAGTCTTCCAGTAAAAAAAGGTCATCAACGTTTGCAAGAAGCCAACAAAGTCGCTGAGGCCCCTGCGGGCATTGATGCGATGAAAGCTGCTTTAGAAAATAGTGCGAAGGCTGCGGCCGCTCTAAAAAGAACATCTTTAACAAGTAACACCGCTGCGAAAGCCGCTCCGGGCGTGGCTGCTGCTGTAGCTCCAATTATTGACGCTGGGCCAAAACTTGCGGTCGGCGCAAATGCCAATGAACGTTGGGTCAATTTCGTTGATTTGATTCGTCAAGATGACGCCCTGTTTGCGGCCAAGATTGAAAATCTGCTTTTTTCCAAAGAAGAAGGCAAACTTTTAAGCTTTGGTATCCCTTCGAAATTGGCTTTTTTAAAGGATCAGCTGGCTGACACACAAGTGCGCAAAAAGCTGCAAGGATTTATTGATTCACACTGGGGTGCTGGGTATTCTTTCGAGGTACTCGTAAGCCGTGATCAAGTCGGACAATCTGCTCAAGCCTTGGTGCAACAAAAGCAACAGGATGTTGAGGATGAAATCCGCACACGCATCACGGAAAACCCTATGATCAAAGCTGCCCAGGAAGCCTTCCAGGGTCAGATTAAAAACATAGTGGAAATAAAGCGCGACGGCGCAAAATAAGGAGTTCTTATGAAAGGTCTTCCAGGCGGCATGGCTCAGCTCATGAAGCAAGCTAACCAAATGCAAACTCGCATGAAGAAAGCTCAAGAAGAGTTGGCAACTAAAGAATACGCAGCCACTTCTGGCGGCGGAGCTGTAAAGGTCACTGTTAACGGTGATCACCTGATCACGGCTTTAACAATTGATCCTGAAGTTCTTAAAGCTGGCGACGTTGAGATGCTACAAGACATGATCTTGTCAGCGACAAACGAAGCCGTTAAGACAGCTCGTGATACATCGGCTAAAGAGATGGAAAAAATCACTGGCGGAATGAACATCCCAGGCTTCTAAAAACTTTTAAGGATTCTGATGCTGCATATTTCTGCTCTTGAAAAATTAGTCCATGAATTGAGCCGTTTGCCTGGTATCGGGCCGAGAACGGCTCAACGTCTGGCTTATTTTGTCTTGAAATCGAAAACGGGTTTCCCTGAACATCTCAGCGAAGCCCTTTTGCGCGTCAAATCCGAAGTGCACGAGTGTCCTGCTTGTTTTAACTTTACTGATAAAGATATCTGTCGTTATTGCGAAGATCCTCACCGCAGTGACGATTCCATCTGCGTGATCGAAGAGCCCTCTGACATCATGAGTGTGGAGTCTTCTGGCGCCTTTCGTGGTCGCTATCATGTTCTGCACGGGGCGATTTCACCTCTAGAAGGCATTGGGCCTAAAGAATTAAAGATTCACGAGCTTTTAGATCGCGTGAATACAGGCCTGCAAGGCGACGGACCCGTGATTAAGGAAATCATCCTCGCTTTAGACGCTGATTTAGAGGGCGATACGACGATTCTGTACCTAGCAAAGCAACTTCAGGGCAAAGGACTTAAATTATCTCGCATTGCCCATGGAGTTCCTATTGGCAGCGCCATTGATTTCATAGATGATAGAACTATGGGACGCGCCTTGCAAAACAGAGTGGAGTTGTAATGTCTTTCATTAACTACAATGCTAAAGAAATTCACTGTAAAGTTGTCTATTACGGGCCTTCGTTGGGCGGTAAGACCACAAATATTCAGTGGGTGTATCAGCAGACAGCTAATGACCAAAAATCAAAGCTTGTGGCTTTGAATACAGATATCGAACGCACATTGTTTTTCGATTTCTTGCCTTTGAACATTGGTGACATCCGTGGATTCAAAACACGCTTTCACCTTTACACGGTTCCAGGCCAAGTGGTTTATGATGCTTCCCGAAAATTGATTCTTAAAGGCCTTGATGGCGTGATCTTCGTTGCCGACTCTCAAGCAGAGCGCATGGAAGAAAACCTAGAGTCGATGCGAAATCTGCAAATCAATCTTGAACAACAAGGTTACGACATCAAAGAAATCCCTTTGATCATGCAGTATAACAAACGTGACCTGCCAAACGCGGCTTCCCTTGCGGAACTTCGCAGTGCTTTGAATCCTTACAATGCTCCTGAAATTGAAGGCTGTGCTTCTGAAGGCCGTGGAGTTTTTGAATCCTTGAAGACTGTTTCTAAGTCGATTATCCATGTACTTAAGGGCGGAACTACTCTCTAGCGGAAGCCGGGGAGGGGAAGTGTGGGGGCTCTGAGCCTTCGGACAGTCCTCGCTCTTGGTTTCGTTTTACTGGCTGCCGCATTTGTCTTTTGCTTCGCTGTGGAACTCGGTCAGAGCCCCCACACTCCCCCTCCCCTCTTTTACTATTCGATTCTTTTTGCTTGGTTTTTGCCATTGGGGCTTTGCCCCTCGGCATGTAAAGGCTTCGCCCCTCGGCGCAGGATGGCTTTGTTCTCGGCTTGTAGGATATTCTATTCATTCTTTCCCCGCCATGATGGCGGGGAAAGAGCTTGCCACGGATGGTGGAAGATCGCGCTATTGTCTCTGCTGGACTGGCTAGTTCGATTGTGGCAAGCGAGATTCACATAAAACCCACTCAATTTAGAAAGAACCTGGGCCTTCGCTTTTTGGTGAGGGTATTTTTGGTTTCCCCCTGCTTTGGGCTTGTGCTATATGAGGCATCTCTGGGTTTACTTGGAGTATACTTGGAGACTGAGGTTTTTTATGGCTTATGATGTTGTTGCTGAAATCGAGCGTCTGAAGAAAGAGAAAGATGCTGTCATCTTGGCTCACTATTATGAAGATGGTGATATTCAGGATGTGGCTGATTATGTTGGTGACAGTTTTTATTTGGCCAAGATGGGCCAACAGGTTCAGCAGAAAGTTATTTTGCTTGCGGGTGTGGTTTTCATGGCTGAAAGCGTGAAGATTTTAAATCCTTCTAAGACTGTTTTGGTTCCTGATCTTGAAGCTAGTTGTTCTTTGGTTAAAGGTGCGCCCTATGATCGTTATTTGGCTTGGCGTCGGCAGCATCCTGACGGTATTGCTGTGACTTACATTAATTCTAGTGCCGAAGTTAAAGCTATTTCTGATGTGATTATCACTTCATCGAATGCGGCGCAAATTGTTGAGTCTATTCCTCGGGATCGCAAAATTCTTTTTGGGCCGGATCAACATTTGGGTCGTTGGTTGTCTAAAAAACTTGATCGTCCGTTTGAGTTGTGGCCTGGGGCCTGCGAAGTTCATGTTTTGTTTAATGCTAAAAAACTTTATGAGTTGATTCTTCAACATCCAGATGCTGTTGTAATTGCTCATCCCGAGTGTGATGAATCTGTTTTGCAACATGCCCAAGTGGTGGGGTCGACTTCTCGCCTGCTAGAAGAAGTTGCTCAAAATCCTGCGAAAAAATTTATTGTTGCTACTGAAACTGGAATCTTTCATCAGATGCAAAAATCTCGTCCCGATGTGACTTTGATTCAAGCACCGGTGATGGACTCGGGTTGTCTTTGCAATGACTGCCCTTATATGAAGATGAATTCCATGGAAAAAATCAAAATGGCTTTGCAGACATTACAACCACAGGTCGGACTTGAGGAATCTTTGCGCGTAAAAGCTCAAATTTCTTTAGATCGCATGATGGATATTACGAGTGGCAAGCCCGTGCAATGGCCGCAGGAATTTTCGTTGTGATTTCTAAAAAGCAGCAGATTCTTATTCAAGATCTGTTGCAAACCTCAGACTTGGAACTCTTTATGGATTCCAACTGGGGCAGTCAAAATTCTTCGCACCGGAAATTCTTACGCGAATTTTCTCACTCTAAAAACTTCGCTTTCAGTTCTGCTTCTCATACGATCGGTTGTGGCGCCTTTGCCGGCAGCAGCAGCAAGCCCATAGGGATTGATCTAGAAGTCACCTTGCGCGTTACAGAGGCCGCCGTTAAGCGAATTTCAGCATCTCTTGAAAGAGCTGCCGCCCCAACAGCAGCGGCCCTCTGGTGCGCAAAAGAGGCTGCTTTTAAAGCCCTCAAAACCTTTCGCCAGCCCCCGGTTATTTCATCGATTTCTATAGGGGAATGGCAAAATATTGATTCTCACACTGAGACATTTTCTATAAATAATTTTGACGAGTTTCGGGCTCCCCCAGAGGGGCGTGGGCTTATAATGGAATTCGCTCCCTACACTCTCGCCTTTTTTTCATTTTGTCCTTAACTTTGGTCGGGTCCTGCCGAAAAGTTGAGTGTACTTGAAATTCTGGTTCATTTGAAAGTAGGTAGGACATGGGAAGCGCAAATAGTAATCGCCGAGTGGCTCCAAGGAAAGAAGTCTCTCCCATACATGTGACGTATCTGACCTCATTGGACGATTTTGCAAAGATCGCAAAGAACTGCGAAATCGTAGAAGCCTCATCAACGGGTTTATTGCTATTAATAAATCGTGACGATTTGATCCCGCAGGCTTTACGAAAAAATCTGACTCTCGATGTTCTTGTCGGGGACCGCATTTTTATGCACCTAGAAGACATGAACTTAGAGATCTCTGGTGTGATCACTCGCACACAGTTATTGGGAAAAAAGGGATTCTATGTCGCTGTTGATTATAGCGATGACTCTCCAGAATATTGGAGAGAGTGCTTGATGGATCTTTTGCCAGAGCCCGGCGAGCTGGATTAAAGCTCGCTGAAAGCCGGAAGATCTTTTTCTGACACAAGAATGATCGAATAGTGCGGAGGCAAGAACCAAGAAACCGCCTCTGCAATCCCCTGGTGCTCTTTCACGGGCGGATTCCCCAAAGACTCAATCGAAAATGCCAAGTCATAATGTTTGCGATCCGTGCTCATCACAAGAATGCGCGGCTGAAGGACGTTTTGATCTCTGAAGAATTCTTTCAAAATATTTCGCACATACTGAGGCAAATAATGAGGGGCCGGTGGCCCCGCATGCAGCTTTTGGCCTTCGCTTAATTCCAAAGTTCCCACGGGGGACTCATCGGCTGTTTTATAGAACAAACCTGTCTCTTTGAAATGCCAAAGCATTCCGAAAGTAAAAACATAATCCGGGTATTCTTTTTGTGGATTGATGACCAAACCAATTCCACGCGTTGCGAGCCACGCCATAATTTTTTGTGCGGGTTCAGTTGCCTCTTCAGAAGCTTCTGCCAAAATATAGGGCCAACCATCCGGTCCCGTTTGCGGGGCTTCATGCAGCAAACGTAAGTTACTGGAGGTCACCGACATAAAAAATTCAGTTTCCCATTTCGGATCGCGCTGCTCTTCTGGAACTTTTACGAGGTCTAATAAATTCATAGGGAATACCTAACAGGTGGTCTTAAAAAGGGTCAAGTTTATCCTCAAAGGGGGCATCGCTTGACGTGGTCCTAAACGAAAAAAGCGCCCGTTTTTTTAAAACTGACGCTTCTTTGGCCCTCGCAGTCATACGACGACGAGTCAGATTTTGGAGCTGGGAGTGAACTAGGGCTCTTCGACAATGACGATAGAGCGATAAGCTGTTTCGTATTGTGGACGACCGTAGGAATCAGTGGTGACTCGGCCCGTGCGTGAACTAATTTTCGGAATTTCACCGCGGCCAGCAGCTGTCACGGCTCCATAGATCTCAAGGATGCGCGATTTATGAACACGCACACAACCTGATGAAGCACGTCGACCCAGGCGGGCTTCACCTGCAGCTTCACCACCAGAAAGATCCGGCGGAACTTGATGCACAGCTAGACCCTTTTGAGAGTTAAAGAACATAGCGTAAGGCATTTGAAATTTGCTTTCGCCAGAACGGTACGCAGCAGTTTCCACGCGGCGAATGGCATAAAAACCACGAGTGGTATGACGCCAATGGGTTTCAGTCGTACCTTTGAAGATAGAATTGATCACACTGCGAATCGGGTTGATGACTTCAATATCCTCACGACCTGTTGAAACTGCTGTCGTCAGACGAAGTTGGCGGTTTGTATACAAACGAAGAGTTTGAGCACCGGGGCCGGCTGCGGCCTTGTTGATAACAATCACATTTACGAATTGATTCAATGGGGTTTCACCAGCGAAATAAGCTTCTTCATCAAAAAGAACACCACGTGGCGCCTCGTAAGACTCTTCGATCATCAAATTCGCCTTTTTAGATAAAGGCTGAGCATTTGTCGAAGTTTGTGCAAAAGCATTTACTACAGAAAAAAACATCAAGGTCGCGGCCACAAACACAACAAATCCAAATGACTTCACAATTCCTCCGGGAAGCTAAATACATGCAACAAATTCGGTATTTCAATTGCTGGTCCTTGTAACAGAAATCGTCACTTTGGAAGTATAAGTTTTCCCTCATGTGTAAGTTATTGACGGGCTTGTAAAAAGTTCAAATGATAAGAGGTGGTTTCAAACTGGGAGGTTTTCGTGAATCAACTCGGACTTTTTTTAGCTTTTGTCGGTCTTGTGGCCTGTGCCTCGAAACCTCTGGAGCCCTCGCCGATTCCTCATTTAACAGCTGGCTATGATGCCGCTCTCAGCACCTACGCATACCCCTTTCCAATTTTAGAGCACACCATTGATACACAGAAAGAAAAAATGCAGATGGTCTATATGGATGTTCCAGCCAAAGGGGCTACTCAAAAGACGATTGTTCTTTTGCATGGGAAGAACTTTAACAGTGCTTACTTTGAGGAAATGGCGAACAAACTTTCCGCCAAAGGTTATCGCGTGATTATTCCGGATCAAATTGGATTTGGAAAATCTACGAAGCCGACTCACTATCAATACAGCCTTCAAACTCTGGCGAGTAATACCCATTCTTTACTGCAAAAGTTGGGCGTTCAAAAGTACAGTCTACTGGGGCATTCAATGGGTGGCATGATCGCGACAAGAATGACTTTGATGTATCCGCAAGAAGTTCAAAAACTTTTTCTGGTAAACCCGATCGGTCTTGAGGACTGGAAGCTAATGACTCCGTATCGCACGGTCGACGAAGGCTATAAGTCCGAGCTTGCAACGACGGCCGAAAAAATTAAAAAGTATCAGTTAGACGCTTATTACGACGGCAAATGGAAACCCGAGTATGATCGCTGGATGTCGCCATTAGTTGGCTGGACCGAGGGTGCTGATAAAGAATTGATCGCTTGGAATTCTGCACTGACTTCGGACATGATCTACACACAGCCAGTCGTGTATGAATTTAAAAATATTGGGGCACCGACGGTGTTAGTGATTGGCCAGAGAGATCGCACGGCGATTGGAAAAGCGTGGGCCCCGGATTCAATGAAATCTAAAATGGGCTTATATCCAGAGCTTGGTAAAAAAGTTTCTAAACTTATTCCTAAAAATAAGCTCGTGGAATTGAAGGGATTGGGGCATCTCCCCTTCATCGAGAACCCAGATCTCTTCTATTCCGCAATGGCCAAACTCTGGTAATCCTCCAGGGGTACGGACTTCCTTTTGGTAGCAA
>JBBKWD010000035.1:0-12211 GCA_037968775.1 Bdellovibrio sp. | reverse complement strand
GTGCCCGTATATTTAAGATCCCCATTGTAATTTCCAACGGTTTCCGCCGGAAACATTTTAAGCCAATTTTCATTTTTCAAATTGGCTTTGGCTAAAATTCCTTCAGCGGCTTGATTAGCTGTGACGATTTCACCGGAATCCAAAAATGAAACCATCCCCGTCGGAATATTTTCGAGCAAAATTTGATTCAGTTCTTGAGCCGAGCGTAGCTTCAGACCCGTAACAGAAAGCTCTTTTCCAACGGATTGCAGCTGTTCGCTCAAATACCCCGACAAACCTGCCACGGCAAAGAAAGCGATATTATTAAGCGCCAATAAGAAAAAGAAATTTAACGCTTTCATCTCTGGCGAAAACACGGCCGCCACAGTGAAGAATATACTCGTAAACAGAGCCAACGTCAGCGCCCCAACACCTCGACAGGCAATCCCTGCTAAAAGAATGTTTACAAGATGCAGGAAAAGGAACAGCGACTGATTCACACCCGAATGATAAATCAAGAGAGATATAAGCACTGAGTCGACAACGAAACCTGCAAACAACCAAATCGGCAGTTTAAGTAAACTTTCCCACTTCCACAAGTAAAGGGAATGCAAACCAAAGGCCACCAACAGGATGGTATAAAAGGGCCCGAGGATACTCCAATTAACGAAGCCTTTTTGCGCAATACTTGAGATCAGGCTGATTAAAAGAATCAGATAGAAAAGGCCAATGCGAGTAAGCTCTAGCATCTGACCTTGAATTTTATTTATCTGCAACCCGTAGCTTAAACGCATCTACTGAACCACATCCGCCATTGTAAAGATCGGCAAGTACATCGCCACAACAAGAATTGCAATTACGCCACCAAGAAAAACCATCAAAAGAGGTTCCATCAAGGAGGTCATCGCTTTGACGGCCGTTTCCACTTCATCTTCATAGAAGTCAGCAATCTTTCCTAACATAACATCCAAGGTTCCCGATTGCTCCCCGATGGAAATCATTTGAACCACCATTTCAGGAAATGCTTTTTCTTTTAGCAAAGGAGAGGCAAAAGTTCGCCCCGAGGTCACAGACTCTTTGCTCCGCAATAGAGCCTGTTCAATCACGATATTTCCCGCTGTTTTAGCTGAAATATCAATGGCCTCAATAAGCCCCACACCTGAAGCCAACAAAGTTGAAAGAGTTCGAGTCAGACGTGCAATAGCGGACTTCTGAACCACTTCACCAATGACCGGGGCACCCATGATAAAACGATCGAAGGTATCTTTTCCGTCGGGAGTTGCAATCCATTGCTTGAACAAGAAAGGTCCACCAACAGCGGCACCTATGTACCAGTACCATTGTTTGATCATTGATTGACTCAATGCTACAACCATCATTGTCAGCCAAGGTGGCTCTTTTCCCGAAGAGGCAAAAAACTCCATAAACTTGGGCAGAATGAAAACCAAAATTCCTGAAATTACTAAAATAGAAACAGCAATAATCACGACTGGATATACCAAGGCGCCTTTAACTTGCGACTTCAGCTTTTCAGACTTCTCCATATAGCTGGCAAGTCGTAACAATATTCCATCCATGATACCGGCCTCTTCACCGGCTTGAATCATATTCACGTACAAACGATCGAAAACTCCTGGAACTCCCGCCATTGAGTCGGCCAAACTTCGGCCGGATTCGATCGAGGATTTGACCTGTGCCGAAGCTTCCTTTAGCAATCCGGGACGTAGTCCCTCGGAAAGAATTTTTAATGAATCCACAACGGGGATACCAGCATTGATAAGTGTTGCAAACTGTCGAGTAAAAATTTGAAGATCTTTGCCTTTCACTGTTGCGGCCATAAAACCGCCTTGGCCAACTTTGGCTTTCCCTTTGGAAAGCCCCACACGGGTAGGCAAAAGCTGTTGAGCACGTAAACGAATGATCGCCTCTTGCTGCGAGTTGGCTTCAATTTCCCCTTGGACCATTTGGCCCATCGTATTTTTCGCCTGATACGAGTACTTCGACATTTAGATCCCTACCTTTTTTAAAAGTTGATCTAGACTGTCTGGGTCCCGGCTGATTTCAAATGCGGTTTTAAGATCAATTCGTCTGCGAATGAGATGCTGCAAAATAGATTGATTGAGATTCAACAGTCCAGAGTTATCCCCGGCTTGCGCCAACAGCCCCATCAAGGAAGGACAGTCTTGCTGTTCAATTAGACTACGCACCTGAGGCTTCATCAAAAGGATCTCGTGAGCGAAAACTTTTTCACCAGCGATGCCTCCCATACTATAGGTCCCCGCTAATAAACTTAGAACTTCCGCCCAACGAGGTGCTCCTTGAACTCCGTACTCTTTGGCAAGTGCCGAAAAACAACGCCGCATAGAATTTTCTAGAGATGGTGCCTTCATGGAATAAATAACAAATACCCCCTGCTCGGCAATTTCAAGGGCCTCTAAAAATTTATCGTCAGAAAAGGCTTCAAAAACCACAACGTCAACTCCAGACAGGAAGGCCGTCCGTTCTTCACGATTCGAAAATATTCCCTTGTGATAGACGAAACAAGCTTTTTGCTCGCGAAGCTGTGGAAAGGGTGTTGCCGACAAGATCGCGGCCGTGAAGGATTTTTCTTCACTCATTTTTTGTAACAACTTTTGCAACATCCAGGCACTGCCCACTTCGCCCGGTCCGGAAAGCAACATCATGCCTTTCATCCGCAGCGCATTTTCCATCAAAGCAGCCGGAACTGGAATATCTTGTTTGAAACCTTCGACATTCAAATCAACAAGGGCCTTCATCGTCTGGGCATCTTGATAAAACGAAAAACCAATTCGCAAACTGTCCAAAGAAGTTTCTCCATGGACTCGTCCCGTCGCATCTAAGACGGCTTTTTGCGAACCAGAAAGCAGACTCTGCTGCATAAGTCCCCACTCTGTGGCTAACCCCGGCGATGAGCGTAAACTCACCCAGCCGCTGGCTAGTTTTGCTCGGGGCTCTGAACCCACAACAAATAAAAACTCTTCGGCCTTTTTGGTCTTCGCTTGCAAAAGAAGTTCCGTAAAACTCATTAGACGTCCTTCACTGATGCATTTAGCACTTCTTCGATTGTCGTAATTCCACGTTTTAATTTTAATAGCGCACTTCGACGAAGGGTGCGCATGCCCTCTTCTCGAGCCAAAAATCGCAACTGTCCTGTCGAAGCCCCTTTTAAAATGGCTTCTTTCATCTTTTCCGACATTTGCAAAAGCTCGTAAATCGCCGCGCGACCTTTGATGCCCGTTCCATTACAGTTTGCGCACCCCTTGCCTTTAGCTAACTTATAGTCGCCCACTTCTGCAGCAGGAACCCCTAAATTAATGAGCGTTTGAGGTGGCGCCTCAATAGGTGATTTGCAGGAGTCGCACACGCGCCCTACCAGCCGCTGAGCAACGATCAAATTTACGGTCGAAGTGATGATATAGGGTGCGACACCCATTTCAGTTAAACGAATAACCGTCGAAGGTGCATCGTTCGTATGCAAGGTGCTCACAACCAAGTGGCCTGTAGAGGCCGCTTTAAATGCGATCTCTGCTGTTTCCAAATCTCGAATCTCACCGACCATGACCACATCTGGATCTTGTCGCAGAAAGGACTTCAATGCCGCAGAAAATGTCAGATCAATATCTGAATTCATTTGCACCTGGTTGATACCCTCAAGATTAAACTCGACAGGATCTTCCGCTGTGGAAATATTCACATCCGACTGGTTGAGCTCGGACAAAGCCGAATAAATTGTGGTGGTCTTCCCAGAGCCCGTCGGGCCCGTAATCAACAACATTCCTTGAGGCAAGTTAATGATAGATTTAAAGAGTTTCAAGTCGTCTTCTTCAAACCCCAGTTTGGTCATATCCAATTGAAGATTCGATTTATCAAGAAGTCGCAGAACTACTTTTTCACCCCAAATCGTCGGCAGCACACTGACCCGAAAATCCATTTCTTTTCCCTTGGTCGTGCGCACTTTCAAACGACCATCCTGAGGACGACGTTTTTCCGCAATATCGAGCTTGGACATAATTTTAATACGCGAAGCAATCGCCGCCGCCGTTCCTTGCGGAGGAGCCGTCGCTTCAACTAGATTTCCATCGATGCGAAAGCGCACGCGGAATCTTTTTTCATACGGTTCAAAGTGAATGTCCGACACTTTTTTTCGGATGGCATCTGCCAGAATGGAATTCACGAATTTAACTATCGGTGCATCATCTACTTGTCCATCGTTGTCGATGATCTCTGCCGTGGGCCCGGCGAAGGCGAACTCTTCGTCCATCAGTCCGTCGGAAACCCCCATACCTGCGATGGACTTCATATTGATACTGCCGCCGTAATATCTTTCGATGGCAGCACTGATAGCACTTTCTGTACCTACCACCGCTTGAATTCGGCAGCGCGTGATAAAACGCAAATCTTCTTTGACCATAATATTACTTGGGTCGGCAAAGGCGACGACTAAAGTATTGTGGGCTTTTTGCAGAGGTATGAGGGTATTCTTCTCACACAGGTCTTTCGGAATCAGTGAAATGACGCTAGGATCAATTTCAAATGTATTCACTTCAACACCCGGAACAGCAAAGTGCTTTTCTAGGGCGCGAAGAATTTGGTTATCCTTCAGAAAGCCTAGCTGAGTGATACATGAGGTGAGCCTATTGCCTGTCCTCTTCTGTTCTTCAACAGCAGCTGCTAGCTGATCCGGCTTCATAAGTCCTTGCCGAACCAGCATTTCTCCAATTTTGAGTGATGACGATGACATAAGCCACTCCTCGAGTTACTTTACTAGAGGGTGCCATTTTTTGTAACTAGACCGAAGGAGAGTTTTCTCTCAAAAAGCGAAGCCAAGCTTCCTCGATCTCCTCGACCTTTATCGAGGGCAACCAACCTAACCATTCCATCCACTGCTGAACCATCGCCGTGACGATCCAGAGGTGCTCTATCACGCGAAGTTCTGCGTTGCGGGCTTCCTCAATAAAAGGACTGTCTTCGTTCTCAAGATTCAAATCTAAAATATAGCCTTCGCCCTTCATGAAATTGAAGTAAGACAAGTCATTCATAAGATCTTGATCGCTAGCTAAGTCCATCGCATTGATCATAACTGCGGCACTCACCGACTGCATAGTGAGTTCGGACGTCGGAATCTGAGTGAAGCGAATTCCTAAGTGAGTTGAACTGAGATATTTCTGTTCGCGCGCCAGGTCGTCTGAATCACTCCCAATAAGATAAATATCTGCAAAGCCCACCTGTGTAAGAACCGATGCCAAAATTCGTGTCATAGCTCCCTGGGCAACCACGAACGCAGGCCTGCGAATATCCAAGTCCCTAGCTCGTTCCACAAATACACGTCGCAAGGCTTCAAAAGTTAACAACCGTGGATACCAAGAGTTTTCAGACTTAAAAAAAGAATCTAAACTTTGGAGGCTCTGAACTTGTGCGGGTTGAACAGCAATTTTTTTTAAGAGCCCCGAGGACAGAGATGGGTCTACTAATATGGCGTAGGCCTCTTTTTTTACTTCATCCGTGAATTCCCCTTGATGAACGAATTCAAAATCCATCTTTTTATCTTCAGCTAAAAACTTTAAAAAACGATATAGCGTGCTCTCCCCGCGGGGGCTCACCTCAAATATTTTTCGCGTGCTCATCAAAGTACCTGCGGGCTATTGCGAGATCAGCCTGAATCTGGGTTTTAAGTTCGTCTATACCGTCAAATTTAATTTCGTCGCGAATAAAGTGCACCAAGCGAACCTCCAGCTCCATGCCATAAAGTTGCGCATCGAAATCGAAGATATGAGTCTCGATTTTTAAGGCCGGTTTTTTCTCTTGGTGAAAGGTCGGATTGATCCCAATGTTGGTGATCGATTGATGAAAGTGAGTTCCTACTCGAGTCTGAGTGATATAGACGCCCTTGCGAGGTACGAACTCGACATCAGGATGAATATTGGCCGTAGGAACACCAATCGTGCGTCCGCGTTGAAATCCCTTTTCTACGGGGCCTCGTAAATAATATGGCCTTCCAAGCAAAAGTTTGGCTTTTTCAATTTCTCCCACCAAGAGGGCCTCGCGAACTTTTGTCGACGACACAACTTCACCCACTAGCTGAAAAGGCGGAATAATAATTAAGCGAATCCCACGACTGGCACAAAAATTTTCTAAAAAGGGTATATTCCCAGCCCGATTTGCACCGAATGAAAAGTCATGGCCGACAACCAAGGTTTTAGGATTGAGCTTTTGCAAAATAAAATCCTGCAGAAAAGATTCCGGCGAAAGCTGCGCGAACTCACTGGTGAAGTTTTCAATAATCATGCAGTCAACGCCCCTTGAACGGAACTGCTCTTGCTGGTCGCGAAGATCAAAAAGTCGCTGAGTCGGTCGCTCCGGGCGCAACACCCTCATTGGATGAGGATGAAAAGTGTACACGACAGCCGGAACACCATAGTGCTGAGCCTCGCGAGTCAACGACTCCACGAGCTGCTGGTGACCGAGATGAACTCCGTCGAAGTTTCCTATTGTGACCACCGAAGCCGCTAGCGGGCTTGGGAGCTGTTTGACACCCTCAAAGACTTGCATATTTTTCAATATATCCTTTTTTGCCGTCATCTGTAAGGTCTTTTAATTGTTGAAATTTTCAATATATTTGCTATGTTGCGACGCGTGCAAAAAGAGCCAGTCAACCACCTCCTCTATCGGGCCGAAGTCCTGCTTCGATTCATTTCCCTGCGCCGGGGTTTCTGGCTGCGGGGTCTGTTGTGTTGGCTTATTGCCTGCTTAGTTTTGTCGAACGATGAAATTACAGCCTATGACCAGCGCTTTCAATTGCGAGGCGATCAAAAGACTTCTTCGGAAATTGTGTTGATCACGATTCGCCAATCTGACTTTTCGGGCTACTACAACAATCGCATCAATGGCCTGACAAATATGAGCGATGTCACAGATATCACCGATAGCTTTTATTGGAACAAAGGTCTGTGGACGAGCTTGCTTAAAAAAATCCTTAAACAAAACCCAAAGTCTGTCGGTGTGACTTTGTATTTTGGCGACAATATCTCAAGCTTTCATATGTCCAAAGACGACATGAAACTCTTCCAAGACTCCCGCATTGTCTGGGCCTCGACCAGCAACAACTTAGAGCGCGTATTGATGCCCGTTTTCGCCAATCGCGAACACACCAACCTTGGCAGCAATGAAATTCGTCGCGACGAAGACGGTTTGGTCCGTCGCGTTTTTCCGCAGCGAGCCGACATGCCTCATTTAATCGAAAAGCTTTCCGATAAATCCTTTCCCACAACTTTAGCGGGATTACCCATCAACTACCGGGGATCAAGTCGTGTTTTCACCCAATACTCGTTAAGCGCCATCATGTTTGATGAGTTGCCTGCCGACGTTTTTAAAAACAAAGTGATACTAATAGGGGCAGAGACTTCGTCGGGACCGGTGTACATGACACCGATGGGAGCTCTCTCCAGAGCCGAGATTTTAGCTCACGTCATCGATACGCTTCTCGGCGATAAGTGGATCAAACGTTTAGGATTTTTTTGGTACGCAGCGGGACTTTTTGTTTTGATGTTACTCGCGATCTTTTTGATCACGAACTATCCCCAATCTGTCGCTCTTTTTACAATTCTTTGGATTGGCACGCTGCTGGCCGCCTTATCGGCCTGGGTCTTTGACACTTTCTATTTTTGGTCACCAGCCCTCACTCCCTTTGTTTTGTTGGCTGCGACTTGGACAATTTTTATTGGCTATCAGGCTAGCAAAGTCGAAAGACAGAACTTCCGCTTGCAACAAGAACAACAGTACCTTCAAGAGCTGGAGCAACTCAAAAATAATTTCGTGAGTCTAATTTCTCACGATCTAAAAACTCCTATTGCTAAAATTCAAGCCATCGTCAATCGACTTTTGGTGCATAACACAGATCAAGAACTCGGCAACGATCTGCGTTCGCTCGGTCTCTTTAGCGAAGAACTCAATCGTTATATTCAGTCAATTCTGAAAGTGTTGCGTGTCGAGTCTCGAGATTTTAAAATCAACAAAGAAGTCGCCGATATCAACGACGTGATCGAGGCTGCCCTTCAACAACTTCGTCCTCTGGCGAAGGAAAAAAATGTAGCTATTGAAACTCAACTGGAACCGATGTTTTCATTAGAGTTTGACACCACTTTAATAAAAGAAGTTGTGATCAACCTGATTGAAAACGCCATCAAGTACACTCCAGCGGGAGGACACTTGAAAGTGATTTCGCACGAATCCCCTGAAAACATCCATGTTATGATCAAAGATACGGGTGAAGGTATTAAGCCCGAGGACATGGACAAAGTTTGGGGCAAGTTCACTCGCGGCAGTGATCAAGATTTAAAATCAAAAGGAACCGGTCTCGGGCTCTATCTCGTTAAGTATTTCATTGAACTTCACGGCGGAAAGGTCACCATGGAAAGCCAAGTTGCCCAAGGCACCACCGTTTCCTTTACACTCCCACTAGAATCTGAAAATGAGGTATTGGTATGAATCCAAAATTAAAGACTTTAATCGTAGATGACGAAGCAGAACTCCGACGCGCAGTTATTTCAATCCTCACTTCAACTATGCCCGATGTGGAATTCACAATCGACGAGGCCGCCACTGGTAAAGAGGCCTTAAGCAAAGTGCAACAACAGCAATTTGATCTAGTCATCATGGACGTCAAGATGCCCGAAATGAATGGCCTTGAAGCACTGACGGCTATCAAAGAACACGATCCACGCATCTTTGTTGTGTTGATGACCGCCCATTCAAACTTGCATGATGCGGTCCTAGCCATCAAAGAAGGAGCTTATGACTACGTTGAAAAACCGGTCAATCCTCAGCTATTGGGCGAAGTAGTACGCAAGAGTTTAGATGCTCGCGAATTGGTTTCCAACTTAGCTCTGTCGAACCCTATCTTTGATGATGATATTGAGAGTGAATTCGTCGGCAACTCAAAGGGCATGACGGAAGTTTTCAATTTAATCTACCGCCTTTGTAAGGTCGACACGACCGTTCTGATTCGCGGGGAAAATGGAACTGGAAAAGAGCTTGTTGCTCGCGCCATTCACTTCAACTCGCCTCGCAAGTCTGGATCTTTTATCGCCATCAATTGCGGTGCGATTCCTGAAAACCTGATGGAAAGCGAGCTCTTCGGTCATGAAAAAGGCGCCTTCACCGGAGCGGTTGAAAGAAAAATTGGAAAATTTCAGATGGCCAACAACGGCACTTTATTTTTAGACGAATTGGGTGAATTAAAACCCGATATGCAAGTGAAGCTCCTGCGCGTTTTACAAGATCGCAAGTTCACGCCCGTCGGCGGGACTCGTGAGGTTAAATCGAACACTCGCATCATTGCGGCGACCAATCGCAACCTTGAAAAAATGATGGAAGAAGGTCAGTTCCGCGAAGATCTTTTTTATCGCCTCAATGTGATGCCAATTTTCTTGCCACCTTTGCGTGAACGCACGGTTGATATCGATGCCTTGATTCAGACTTTTATCAAAAAATTCGCAAAACACCATGGTCGCGTGATCAATGGCGTGACCCCGGAAGCTCTTGTCATGTTGAAGGCCTATCGTTGGCCGGGAAATATTCGAGAACTTGAAAATGTCATAGAGCGTTCTTATATCGTTGAGAACAGCCATGAGATCACCGTTGAATCACTGCCGGAAGCAATAAAGCTTGCACCGAAGGAAGTGAAAGAAAACATGACCAAGGTGGGCTATGCAGGACCCTTGGATTTTGATGCCTTCAAGGAAGAAATGGAAAAGGAATTTATCGTCAGCGCTTTAAAGGCCAATCACGGTAAAATTAATCAAACTGTGGCTCAAGCAAATATTCCTAAAAACACTTTGCTGAGAAAAATTCGTAAGTACAGCATCAACGTCAAAGACTATATGAAGGAAGACTAACAGAAAGTATGCTCAGGATGCTCCCCCTGCTTTTTTACCAACAAGGCGGGAGCGACTTCATCTCTGTTAATCCCTTGCTTAACTCTACTGCAAGATTCTTTTCGAGGCCGACTACGACCACATCTTTTTCGACACTGCTGGCGGCAACATGCTTGCCCTCGCAAGCTATTTTCTTTGTCTTAGGATCTTGCATTACTTTAGAAACGACTCCGGGCATTTCGGCAAAGCCCAATAGCTTGTATGTTACGACTGAGTTTTGCACTTGTCGCTCTGCGATCAAAGCAGTCACCACGTAAGAAGCACCCACGACTCGGAACTCCAGAGCCGTACCCGGTAATGGTAAAATATAAATCTCTTCTTTGGTAGAATCACGCTTGAACAAAAGAGCTTCAGCTTCTTTTACTTGGTAGTTCAGGCGTTTTGAAACGATCACTGTTTCCGATATAGTAAAGAGAACTTCAGTCAAAAGGGCCGACCGACTCACACCTGTGCCGGGAATCTCTTCGACTCGTCGATCAACCTGAAGATCACACGGGACTTGAAGGCCCAGCTGCAAAAAGTAGCAACTCTGTTTCAGTGGGGCTTCCGAAATCTGTGCAAAGAGGCTTTCGATTTGTGTCTCCGTCAGAATCAAAGCATTTAAATCCGACGCAGATTCTTGGATCTCTAAATGAAAGACTCGAGTGTCAAACCCATTGCTTGCCATTTTTGCAAGCAAGCTCTCTTGATTCAGTTCATCGCCAGATTGTTGAATGTAAGACTTTAGAATCGCAATATTATGGTAATCATTTTGTTCCAAGCGTTTTTTTACTCCGATTACAGGCTTAGCCCTAACAGCCTTTCCGGTTGAGGACGCGATCAAGGTTTTTTCTTGATCAGCAAGTATCGTGTCCCCCTTGTCAAATCCGCAGTTCTTTGTCTGACTGTGCGCTTTTTTGACCAAACTGCACAATTCATCATTCGTCAGCATCTTTAAGAGGTAGACTTGAGTAAGAATTTCATTCAAAAGAAAGTCCGCCTGGTCGGCCGAAGATATTTTGGCAAACAGATCCGAGCGAACCCAAATGTCTTCTAAGGTTTGTACACCGAGAATAGACGACTCACCATTCATAAACTTTATGGCTTTATTCGTATCTGAATCCTGGTTCAAAACCTGAGGGGTAAAAAGCCACTTCTTCAAATGGATGATCGAAGACCAGGGGGATGTCGCTTCAATATCCAGTTTCGTAAAAATTCTTGAGAGTTTATCTTGATAAGCTGAAAGCTTCATAACATCTGTTATTCCCGCCATTTGCTCAGGTGTGTATTTTTCAGAGGTCTCCACTGGATTTGTTCCGGGCTGAGTCTCTGCCAATCGCGCCGTAGCCTGACCAGAACCTTTACAGCCTGACAAAAATAGGGATGCTGCCATCACCAAGTGTGGCATAAGCAGCCAATAAGTTTGATTTGATTTCATAAAGTACACCTCAGTGTACATAAATACAATTTTAGTGCCGGGCCTCAAGCACCGTCTGTGCGGCGCGAGTGACTCTCTCAGAGGGAATGTCCTTCATGCAGCGATGATGTCCCAGCGGACACTGCTTGTGACCGTGCTTACCACAGGGTCTACAATAGAGACCTTTCTCTTCAACAATATAACTGTCCTTGGACCACGGGCGAAAGCCGAACTCCAATATTGTCGGGCCAAATATCGAGAGCACAGGTGTTTCACAAGCAGTTGCCAAGTGCGCCGAGGCGCTGTCGTTTGCAATCACAAGATGGGCTCGGGCAATCAACAGACCGGATTCATAGATACTGGTTTTTCCAGCAAGAGAAATCGCCCCTGGAATTTCCTGAGCCACTTGTTCCGCCAAGGCTTCCTCTCCGGGGCCTCCCATCACAATCACCTTGTAATGAGACTTTTGCAAATCCCGTCCCGTTTCCGAGAATCCTTCTTGAGTCCATCTTTTAGTCGCCCACACACTTCCGGGAAACATCATAACGATTTTTTCGTTACCAAGAGCTTCAAGGCCCAAACGTTTGACCAAAGATGCGAAACTGTCTTCATCAGAACAAATTTTTTCGCGAACACTCATTGACGCCCAAATTGGAGGGGCGGGTAAATGACCATTTTCGCTGGTTACGTAGGGCTTTTCTTGTTTGAGATAAGCATTCAAATTTTCTTTAAGGCTGGAATCCCAGTGAGACAGCAAGCTTAATTGGCGAAGAGCATCTGGAAGAACGTCGAATTTTTTATGTCTTTGCGTGAAAAATAAGCCATTCCAAAAGTTTCGAAAAGAAATCTTTTCTTTGGCGTTAATTTGCGCACAGAAAAAGGC
>JBBKWD010000034.1:0-23748 GCA_037968775.1 Bdellovibrio sp. | reverse complement strand
AATCCAAGACTTTCTTAAGCAGGCCGAGGAGCTTCTGCCGCCTAGCCTGACGACGCGATTGGAAAAAGACTTGGTGGTTCGCTTTGCCAATATTTCTGCACACGGAGAAACCAATCCTCGCACCAATAGCATAACTCTTTCTACCAAGCTGATCCCTACGATCGTGAGTGGTCCCCAACGAGCCCTGAGAAATACGACTCTCGCGAGCCACCACAAAACGTATTACGACGTTGCCTTGGGAACTTTGGTTCACGAAATTTCACATCAATATGACTATGCCAATATTCCAAGCCTGCCTGGCGAAAGGGCACGTCGAGAATGCCTTGCCCTGGATCGCCTCACGAATGCCAGTTTGCCAGACAAGAAGCGAAGTCAAAAGCCCCTTCCTGCTTATTGTTATGGAAAAACCTATCACCAAAATGTCTCTGACAACCCACGGTTTGTCTATTCCATGGCTTGGGCCGAAAAAGAAATCGTCAAGGGTGGCGTTGCAAAAGTCGACGATCAAATCCATCGCTCGCCCAATCCTTATGAGTTTAAATCCAAAACCGAAGCTTTTGCCGTTAATTTCGAGTTTTTCCTGATGGATCCCGAGTATCAGTGCCGGCGCCCGACTGCTTATCGATTCCTGAGCCAACACTTCGACTTTAAACCCTTTAAAGATCAATCCTGCTCACAGGGAAAAAGCGTCCTCGTCACCATGAACTCCCCTACCCAAAGTATTACACTTTTCGAAGAGATCGATCCCAAGCGTGTCTATCAAGTGCACTATCTATTAGCCGGTGAAGGTCAGTCCATGGCCTCTGGCTGGGGACATGCGATGCTGCGTTTGGTGATTTGTTCGCCTCAACGTCAAAGAGTAGGTCCGGAATGCCTTCAGGATATTGCCTACCACCGAGTCATCAGCTACCGCGCTGGTGTCACGGATTTAGCCATTGATAATTTGAAAGGCCTTATGGGGGAATACCCATCGCAAATATTTATTTTACCGCTTTTGAATGTTATCAGTGAATATACGAAACTTGAGCTGAGAAGTTTGTATAGCTATCCTCTGAAACTCACTACTTTAGAAATTCAGGACTTCGTTACTCGCGTTATCGAACAATTCTGGAGCTATCGTGGCAAATACTATTTTGTTACAAACAACTGCGCCGTTGAAACTTTGAATCTTCTAAAAAGTATTAAGTCCGACGACTCTCTTTCGTTAACGGAAAAAAAACTCACTCCTGTTGGCGTCAAAGACTTGCTGATCAAAACAGGTTACAGCCGCAATTTGACGGCTCAAGATTTCACCTCAGGTGTTTACTTTTGGGCCTCAAAACAAGGCCGTATGATGGGGCAATTCCGTGAATTGAATGAGATCGCAAACTTAAACCTAAGCAGCGTTGAAGACTACCTGAACCAATCAACGCTAAATGACATCGCTATCTTAGAAAAAGTGCAAGCTGCCGGAAAAGGCTACTCCAGCTTCCTGATTTTGCAAATGATAAAACTTGAACGAATGGCCATGCGAAAAAATGCAGTCCTTCTTGACTATGAAATGAAGCGCGGGAGCTCTCGAGTTTTGGATCTGCTGAAGCAAGGTCTAGACAATAAAAATAATTTTTCCGGCACCCACTATAAAGGAACCTATGGAATTCCGAGTCCGGCCGAAATCGAGCTCAGTAAAAATTCGTTAAGCCAACAAAATGCATCGGCTGAGCAAAAACAACATGCCGAAGACTTTCAACGCGAAGTCGCGGCCCTAGATGCTGTTGCGGCGTCAATTTTAGGTGACGAGTTTATAGTCGAAATAAAAACGTCGGAAAAACTGATTAAAAATGCAATTGAACTCATTAAACAATTAAGAACAAAAAAGGAAATAATATGAAAAAAGAAGTTATCGCTATTCTTCTTGCAACAGTGTCAGCTGGATCAGTATTTGCTGGAGGTATTGACTTTCGCGAACTGGATAAACTCAACGATCCAGTAGTCCAAACCACATTTGCAACAGGCTTCACGACTTACCTTCCCAGCGCCTCAAGCGAGGCCTCCACTGAGTCCCTGAAAAATGAAATCGCCTTGGTACAAGACTCTGCAGCTGTTGCACTTGAAGCTGGTATTGTTTCTTCGGAGTTGAAATCCGTGATCGAAAAGATCCGTTTTGAATATGCCCGCGAATTCAACGGCGCTAGTGACATAGAAATTATCGAATACGTTTTCGGACAATAAATTAAAAAACTAACTAACAAAGGAAAAAACATGAAAAAAACATTGGGACTTATTTTAGCAAGCATGCTGGTAGGCGGACAAGCGATGGCCGAAATTTACTGCGGGGACGCTTCACCTTGCAGCTACTTTATGACCAGCACCATCGGTACGACCTTTGCTCCAACCCTTACAGCGATGGCTATCTCAGGTGAATTAAAGAACGAAATTGCTTTGGTACAAGACTCGGCAGCTGTCGCTCTTGAAGCTGGCATCGTTTCTTCAGAGCTAAAGTCAGTCGTTGATAAAATCCGTTTCGAATACGCTCGCGAATTCAATGGTGCCAGCGACATGGAAATTATTGAATACGTTTTTGCACAATAGCATTTTCTATTTGGATCAAGCCGGCGATCACGATGATCGCTGGCTCCATTTTTTAACATTTAAAGGCCCTCGAGGCCTTTTTCTACGAGGCCTTTTTCTCTTTTGAGGCCACTCTTGGGCCTATTTGTTTAAACCTTGAACACCTGCTTTATCCCGAAATGCCGCTAATCCGAAAAGACCTTGGAATAGTCCCTGCAATAGCTTAGTCTACGATGAAACGACTGTTCGTATTCGCATCTATACTTATTTCGTCGCAAGTGTCCCTTGCCCACCCCTGCGCCCTGCCGCGACAGGGGCCTGTTGCGAATATCTTATTTCGTGCAGGAGTCAATTGCGCCTTGGCTGAAGAACTTGCAAATACCCTGGCTGACCTCGCTCAATCCTATCCCCTTGCGGCCCCCAAGGTGACCTTGTCGATTGGTGACAAAGCGACGAATGCCAGTTTCGACAATGGCCATATAATTTGGATTCCGCAGACACTCTATTTTGCCGACGCCAGCGGCAGGACTCAAAACGCCCGCCCCGAGCAGTTCTCTGCGGTGGTCGTTCACGAATATGGCCACGCCGTCTTGAATGTCGCTTTAAAAAAGGCGTTCGATGAAGATTTGGGTTCCTTGTTTGATTCCTTTCAAGAGCTGTCCACCGAAGCCGAAGAAAATATATTACTTAAAATTTCACCGCGAGGTTTTCGAAATAAAGGCAGCAAAGTTGCCAACACCGATGAGTTCCAAGTTTATAATAGAAACATACCTGCCTACAGCGAGCTCTTTGCGGATGCTTTGGCGGTCTTTTACTTTAACGATCCCAGCGTGATGAAAAATGCTTTAGCTTTTGCGAAAATTTCCCCAGACAAATCCCTTCAAGTAAAATTACGAGACTTTGCCGTCTCTCATTCCTTGGATTCATTAAAGGAAACGAATGACGTGCATACCAAACTTTCCTTGGTAAGAAGTCACTTGGGAACACAAATGCTGGGAAAAACTTTATATGAACGACGTCAATTGCTAGAAAAACTGCAGGCAGCAATTCTAAAATCTCTTGCCTTGGATCTGCGTCGAGCCGAGACTCTTTCAATCGAACAGCTCAATCAACAGATGATAGAGCTTCTAAAGAAATAGTTTTAAGTAGTGGTGCTCACTGCTGCGATCACAGAACCAATGACTTTTTTGGCTTTCTCTAGATGAGTCTTCAAGGCTTCTGGATCTTTCAAGGATCCTAGCATCTCATCCGGTGCAAAACTTAAAGTTTGAAAAACTTCGAAGGACTTCACAATTTCATCGCCGTGATCCCGTCGTAAGCTCGGGGGGATCTGATTCAAAAGAATATGAATTTCCTCTGCCGCACCACTGGCTCCGGCAACCTCTGCCAAGACCACATAGAACACATTGGTCATTTCAGCCCCCACTTTGCGGTGATCATTGGCTGCCATGGCTAGGTCGATTTTCTTGTAGCGCTTTTGCACAAGCTCTTGCAGGGTTTGACGACGTTCATGCCACCCAAGGACTCGCAATAATTTCAAACTTAGAACCGCTAATATCCCACCGAACACTAAAACCCACACCCAAGGATTGGTCCACACCTGAGCTTCTGCTGACGGGCTAAAATTCAACAAGACATCCGGCAATCTATCTATTGGTTTAGCGACGGCAGCCTGTTTGGATGCATCCCCCAGTCGGGACGATTCTCCCACTGGTGCATTTGGATTGTTCACAATCTTCAAAGAAATCGATTCGGTGGTACGAGTGTAATACTTCTGACTACTGGGATCAAACATGCTGACGCTCAAACCCGGTATAATCAATTCACCCTCTTGGCGGGGAATTAACAACACTTCGAATTCTTTAAAACTGCGACCATTTTTAAAAAACTTCGACTCGGACTTGCTATCATATTGCTCTAATCCTGGAGGTAAATTCAAGACTGGCAAATCAATAAGTTTCGCATTTCCGGCACCCTCGAAACGAATTTTCAAACTTAAGGGTTGATTCACAGGTAAGGCCGCTGCGTTTTCAACACTAGCATGAACTTCAAACTGGCCCACAGCACCTGTAAAGTCAGACGGACGTCCTTCAATAGGCAAAGGCTTTACTTTAATCGGAATGCGCGAAGAACTCTTCGTGTATTCAAAGGCTTTTCCCATATAGCCCCAGCCCTGTGTGGCTGTGCGAACACGGGACTTAATTTTGTATTCATCGATGGCGGCCGTACCGGCCTTGATCGGAAACAGTGCATGAGAAGCGAGCAGTGCTTTTTTCCAAGGGACTCCTCCGACAATTTCTTCAGAGAACTGTATGGAAGGAACTTCTTCGATAATTTCCTTCCAAAACCCTTTGAGCGACGGGAATTTAAGACGATCCAGAGTCTCCATTTGGCCGCGAGTATAAATATACCAATTTACGGTGACTTGTTCGCCCTCAAAAACTTCGGTTTTATCAACCTCGACGCCGATAAAAAATGCTTCGTTTGGATTGGTCGGCAGACTTCTAAAAGCTGCATTTGGCATTTCTGCAGCTTGACCATTGAATCTGTTTTCGTCCGGTGCTCCACCACGTCCCTGTTGTTGCATCTGTAACAACCGTTGCCGTTGATTCAAGAGTTGATTGAACATGTCCTCTTCTGCGCGATCCATGGCTTCGAAAGGATCCTCAAAAGTCGGTCGTTGCACTCCGCGAGGACGGGTTCGACCTTGTTGTGATCCCTGCTGGCTGTTGCCATCACCTTGAGCCACTTTGATTACTATGGGTTGGGTGCGGAAGACTTTGCCACTGACGTTGACTTCAATAGCTGGCAAACTCAAAACCCCTAAACGCTTGGGGCTCAACATATAATGAAATTCTTTACGGCGCTGTGTTTGGAACTGCATGCCGCTGCCGGTGTTCACAAGCTTTTGCGCCACCGCCGTGGATTGCCAATTGTTCAACATTTCAAAACCATCTAGATCAGGAATACGCGGATCTTGAGCCTCGACGTCTTCATCAGAGGACGCGATGACCGACAAAGTGAAGGTGTCGCCAAGGGACATTTCACTGCGATCAACGGTGGCTGAGACCGTAGTCCCTGCAGCCATCGCAAAAGAAAAACCAAAAATTAAACTCAATCCGAGCAGGACATTACCAATCCTTGTCACGCGGCTGCTCCTTTACATCTTTACGATTGAACTCAGCACGGATTTTTTCTTCCTGCTGCTTCAGTTCACCCAAAATTTTTTTAACATCACCTTCACTAAGCTCTTTACCATCAAAGGGGCGTGGCTTGTATTTCGCAGACCCTTGCATTTTTTTAGGTTTATCCTCTTTTTTGTCGCCGTCTTTATCGTCTTTTTTATCTTTATCTTTTTTATCTTTATCGTCTTGCTCTTTGTCTTTTTTATTCTTGCCGGTTTTTTGATCTTGATTGTCTTTCGGATCCTTTTCGCCGTCACCTTCGCCAGAACCCTGTTGCTGTTGAGTTAGCAATTCGATATTGGTTTTCGCCTCTTTTGAGGAAGGCAGAATATCCAAAACCTTTTGATACATAGCAATGGCCTCGTCGACCTTTTTTTCTTTGCCTAAAAGTTGCGCCAGATTAAAGAGCGCCATGAACTGAGTTTTCAGGTCCTCATGCAAAACAGCTAAACGTTCGGCCTCTTGATAAGAAGACCGAGCTTTATCAGGCTGCTGCAGGAATTCAAAGGACAGACCCAAGTTCAAATGCAATTCCGCTTGAAAGGGATTAAACTTCAGGGCCTGAAGGTATTTCTCCAGTGCGGCCTGTGCATTTTGCGCAACCAGCTGTTTGTTTCCCTCGCGATTCAGATCAATCGTTTTCACATGGGGATAGTTATCCCCGCAAGCCGTCAGACCCAACACTAAAAAAAGAATAAGAGGTTTCAACAAAGTACTCATGATGGTGGCACCTCATAGCGCCCCTTCCAGAATCGGAACTTACGACGTCTTTCTCCTAGGTACAGCTCTGCTAAACCAATAAAAATACCTAAAATTAAAACATACTGAAAGCGCTCGTCATACTGAGTCGCCATGGTAGAATCAAATTGGGTCTTTTCAAGTTTATTGATGTCTTCAACTAAAAGCTTAGTTTGAGTGCCGCCGAAGGTCGCAAAATAGAAACTGCCTTTTCCCGATTGCGCAATTTCTCGCAGGGCCTCACCCTTGACTGTCGTTAGGATCGTCTGACCTGTGCGATCTTTTTTATACCCTTTTAAAAATCCCATCCCATCGCGGGTTGGGATCGCCCCACCTTTTTCCGTGCCGTAAGCCAAAGTAAAAATACGCGTGCCTTCGCCAGCAAGTTTTTTTGCAACCTCAAGCGCCCCGGGCTCATGATCTTCACCGTCAGAGGCCACAATCACGACACGAGTCACGCGTACCACTTCATCCGCCGTGACACCACCGCGCTGGAAGGCTTCTTCGGCTGTCTTTAAAGCTTCTTGAAAATTAGTGCCTTGGCTTGAAACCGAATTGATTTCTAAAGACTCTAAATACATTTTCACAGCAGCCGGGTCATTCGTAAGAGGTGATACCAAGGCCGCAGAGCCTGCAAAGGCCACCACACCGATTTTATTTCCAGGCATCAAGTCAACTAAGCGACTGAGTTCCGCCTTTGCTTGGGCTAAGCGTGAGGGCTTAACGTCTTCCGCCATCATACTTTCAGACACATCCACAGCTAAAACAATTTCCACACCTTCACTGCGAACTTCTTGTGTACTTTGCCCTAACTGAGGACGAGCCAATGCTAATACAAAAAACAAAACGGTGGCCACTTGCAAAGACGTTTTCAAAGAGCGTTTTTTAGGTGACACCGAACTTGATAAGAAAGGATACAAGCGCGCACCGATGGCTTGGCTCATTTTCTTTTTGTTCCATCGATCAAAGATCATCCCCACGATGATAATTACCGGGATCAACCACAAATAGTTCAAGGCTGCGATATTTTCAAAACGAAACATTATGGCACCTTCCTTAACCAAGAGCGTCCCAGGAACAAGCCGATTAAATAGACGATCAAAGCCCACTTTAAATAAGGAGGGAAAAGTTCTGTGTAGTTCGTGAATTTATTCACATCGATTTTGGTTTTCTCTAAAGAATCGATTTCCCCAAATACGTTTGTCAGTGAATTTTCCTTCGTGGCCCGGAAGTACTTACCACCGGTGTCTGAAGCCATTCGACTTAAAAGATCTTCGTTCACGGCACTTTCAAAGGGCTGGTAGGTTTTAACTCGCTGGCCGAAGATATCTCGGGTGTAAACGGGGATACGGGTCGGACCGTCTTTACCGATACCGATAGAATAAATTTTAACGCCATAACCTTTGGCGATTTCAAGACCTGTCTCAGGATCAATTGTGCCGCTGTTGTTTTCACCATCGGTCATAAAGATCACGATGCGACTTTTTGCTTGCGAGTCCTTGAGGCGTCCTGCAGCGTTGGCCAATGCCACCCCGAGTGCTGTGCCATCTTTGATTTTTGCACTGGAAGCACTGGATATCTCGCCTACTCGTTGCAAAATAAGTTGATAGTCCAAGGTCGGCGGAATCAAAGTGAATGATTCCCCGGCAAAGATCACCAAGCCAATACGATCCGAACTGCGACCGGCGATAAAATTCTTAATCGTGTCTTTAGCTGCTTCCAAACGATTTAGAGGTTTCATATCCTCAATCAGCATCGAGTCTGAAACGTCCAAGGCGATCACAATATCAATACCCTCGACATTCTTGCGAATGCGGGTGTTCATTTCTTGTGGGCGAGCTAAGGCCCAAATCGCAATGGCAATTCCTAAGGCCTTTAATAAAAGCGGCAGGTTCATCAATCGAGTGCGCAGGCTCGGTGTCAAAGTTTTTAGTACTTCAATCGAGCCCATTTGCAAAGTGGGATTTTTTCTCTTTTTCTGAAAAATCATCCAGGCGACAACCAGAACTAACGGAACCAGCAGCCAAAATGCCGACAAAGAATGATAGCTCATGAGTGACGCTCCATTCTTTCAACCAACACCCGGCAATGACTTGAGATCGACAAAACGTCGGTGGCCTCCAAATGTTCTTTGTCTTTAAAGGCTCGAGAGTATTCCTTAAAAAGTTTCCCAAGATCGTCCCCATTTTCGGCAAAGATCCCTGGGTGGTATCTACGAATATCCCGCAGGATCAATCGATCACTCCACTTCATGGCGGGAACTTGGAATCTTCGAGTTAAGTAAAGTCTTAACATCTGATTGGTCCCATCAAGGCAAGATAAAATGTCTTCATGGGCCGGATCTTTAATTCCAAAGAAGACCTGATTTTGTCTTTGCAACCTGCGAAAGCCCTGATGGAACTGCACTAAAGGTGACACCGCTGCATCGTGCTCTCTTAAGTCCTCAAGCATGCGGCGACGTTGGAAATACCGGAAGGCCTTAAAGCCGATCATGAGCGCTAAAAGGACAATCGCGCCCACGAGCATCGCCCAATACACCGGAGGAATCGGCAACTGCGCAGGACCCATCGGTCCGAAAGGCTCTTGCTTCACTTCAGGGTTGTTTGGATCTGGAGGAGGCAATACGGATTTAACTGCAAAGTTCAACTCGCCTAAATCCACCGTTTGTGTGTCGTCCGTGAGTCGTAAATTCGGAATCTTCACTTCACCCGCGGTGTAACTGGTCACTTTTAAGTCCGCAGTCGTGGAGGATCGAAATTCAAATCCTAAGAGTTTGATCACGTATTTTTGCTGATCTGATTTTATGAAATGCAGTTTTTCAACGTTGAGTTCTCGGGACCATTCGCCGTCACAGACTAAGAGAAACTCACGACCGACCGACAACTCCTGATCTGGGAGTCCGGGGACAGCTGGAATTTCAGTCTTACATTGAATGTTCATTCTTATTTTCTCTTACTAAAAAAAGCGACCAGAGGATTGACGTAATCCTCACTCGACTTCACGTCAATGCGATCTACTTGTGCCAGTCGCAACAAACGATCGCGTTGGTCTTTTTGCTTCATCATGGCGTCTTCATATTGTTTTCTAAAGCTGGCGGACGAAGTATCCACTGTCAGAACTTCGCCGGTTTCGGCATCCTGAACATCGACGACCCCCATATTCGGCAAACTGTATTCTGCCGCATCGTTCACGACACAAGCCACCACGTCGTGTTTGCGCCCTAAAAGACGCAAGCTCTGTTCAAAGCCTTGGTCCATAAAATCACTGAAGATAAAAACCGTGGCGCGTTTTTTCAAAACTCCTTGCAGGTAACTAAAACCTGTCGAAAGTTTCGTGCGATGACTTTTGGGTTGGTAATAAAACAAATCGCGCAACAAACGGTGCACATGCCCTCGCCCTTTTTTAGGCGGCACATAGTGTTCCATCTGATCACTAAAAAGCAACAACCCCACTTGGTCATGATTTTTGACCGCTGAAAAGGCCAGCAAGGCAGCAAGATGAGTCATCACTTCGCCCTTAAAAAAAGGACCGGTTCCAAAATCCGAAGAGCCGCTGACATCCACGGCTAAAATCACCGTGAGTTCCCGTTCTTCTTCATAAGTTTTTATAAAAGTTTTTCCGGTGCGTGCTGTGAGAGTCCAAGAAATGGAGCGCACATCATCGCCGGGAACGTATTCTCTGAAATCCGCAAAAGTCATACCTTGGCCCTTAAAGGCCGTGTGGTATTCGCCCGCAAAAAGATTATTCACAAGTTTCCTTGTGCTAATCTCCAGCAGTTTAACTTTTTTTAGGACCTCAGGAGGCAACCCCACTAAGGCACCTCAATTTGACTGAGGATCTCTTTGATCACGTCATCCGTTTTGATGTTTTCAGCTTCAGCTTCGTAGGTCAGAATCAAACGGTGGCGCAGAACATTGTAGGCAATCGCCTTCACGTCCTCTGCTGTCACATAACCACGAGCCCGAATAAAGGCGTGGGCCTTTGCCGCTCGGTACAAACTAATCGTCGCACGTGGTGAACCACCGACGTTGACTAAGTTTGCAATACGACTCAAACCGTACTCCCCTGGTTTTCGGGAAGCCATGATCAGTTCGACGATATAATTTTTAATCTTGTTATCTACGTAAATTTGATCCGCGCGAGAAGCCGCACGCAACAGGTCCTCCTTAGAAATCACCGGATTCACAATAGGACGCTCGTTTGTGCCCATGCGATTGAGGATTTCAAGTTCTTCACCTTTTGCCGGGTAGTTCACGTTGATTTTAAACATGAAGCGATCCATCTGGGCCTCAGGTAAAGGATAGGTTCCCTCTTGCTCTAATGGATTTTGAGTTGCCAGCACCAAAAACGGATCTGAAAGTTTATAGGACTGATCCCCGATAGTGACTTGTTTTTCGGCCATCGCCTCTAGCAAGGCTGATTGCACTTTTGCCGGCGCGCGATTGATCTCGTCGGCTAAGACGATATTCGTGTGAATCGGCCCCTTGCGTGGGGCGAATTCTCCGGACTTTGGATTAAAGATCATTGTTCCAATAAGATCCGTCGGCAAAAGATCCGGCGTAAATTGGATGCGTTGAAAATCCAAAGAAATCGACTGTGACACCGTTGCAATCGTTAAAGTCTTTGCAAGCCCCGGCACACCTTCTAAAAGAATATGTCCGCCGGTGAGCAAACCCATCATGATGCCTTCGACCATTTCTTTTTGACCGACGACCACTTTATTAATTTCGACCATCATTTTATCAACAAATTGGCTCTCTTGTTTGATGGCGGCATTCAGGGCCATGATATCAACTTCACTCACGATGGAACCTCCTCTAGGCTGAACTCTCTTATTTCACAATTTTCCCATAAAACTCGCAAGCTTAGACGCAAGCAGTTGCGGCAAACCAGACCGTGCCTGCACCAATGGCTGACATGGATCAATATTCGATCCCGCACCGCTTCCTGATATCTTGCCAAGCCCCTCTGAAAGTGGGAACAATTAAGCATGAACAACAACAGCACAAAAGTCTGGGTCTTTATCCTTACGAGCAGCCTGCTCTTTCTTGTCATCGGTTATCAGGTTGCTGAACGGCTGGGACTATTGATTGGCTTCTTAGCTGCGATCACCCTCAACTTTTTCGTTTTCGTTTACGGTGAAAGCCGCGCCCTTTCGCGCTTAGATGCCAAACGACTTAAAGGTCAGGACGCATGGGGCTTGAATGAAAAGGTCGAGCGCTTGTCAATGAAGTTGGGTTTTCAAGCTCCTTCCATTTATTTGACCCCGCACAGATCCGCGAATGCTTTTAGCGTGGGACACTCCTGGAAAAAAGGATCACTCGGATTTACATTAGGACTTGTCCAAAAATTAAGCGCTGAAGAGCTTGAAGCCGTCGTCGCTCATCAATTATGTCACATTCGCCGCATGGACAGTTTTTCATTCAGCGTCAGCAGCACTTTGGCAAATTCAGTGGTCGGTATTGGACAGTTTTTGGATGCTTTTATTCCTTATAAAATTCAACTTTTCGGCCCGCTGTTATCACCCATTGGGTGGATGATCATTAAAATGGTCGTGAGAAAAAACTCCTTCTTTGAAAATGACTTGATGGCCAGCCACTTGTTGGAGAGCCGTCAGAAATTAGGCGAAGTTTTGTGGCGTCTTGAGGGCTTAGCGCAGACGCAACCTCTGGAAGTTCCGCCGTGCACCAGCCATTTATTTATGGTGAACCCAGAAGGCTTTAGACAACGAAATTTATTTTTAAAATCCCATCCTGGAATTCAGGTGAGGTTGCAAAACTTAATGGGCTATTATCCGATTTAAAGTCCTTAGCTGGACTGAATTTGAGTGGGCACTTAAGGTAACCCTTAAGCTGAAAACTTGACCTGAAAAACTTGACAGTGGGGAATCAGACCCCAGATTTGAGGAAGAAATGGCGGACACTATGGAAGCATCCTTTTCAGTTCTTATCATGTCTCTGGCGTCGTCATCGTGTATGGCGATGGGGCTGGCACCTGACCCGGAGAATGGCGAAGTTTATAAAGACAAACAAATGGCGCGCTTTAATATTGATTTGCTCTTGGTCCTGCAAGAAAAAACCAAGGGAAATCTGTCTAAGGACGAGGACCAGTTCTTAGAAAACTTGATCAGCGATTTACAAATGAAATTCGTGTCTATTTAGGTTAGAATTAGATTTCTATCGAGCAAAGATCAGGACTCTAGAAACAATATCTAGAATTAGCGTCTAGATAAATTTACAAATGAGATTTGGTCTTTCCGATATTTTTTTGAAATTCTTGAAGCTCATTAAGTTTGAAGGTCCCTGCACGAACAAAATAGAGGCCGAAAAGAAACTAGAAGGAAAGAGGAGATACTTGTCATGAAGATGTTGTTCTTATTAATTTTGTCCGCGAGCTTATCTGTTCAGGCGCAAAACCTTCCTAAAGATCCACCGAAATTGAATCTCACGGCTCCCCTGCCAGCGAATCTTTTTGTTGAACTGGCTAAGGCCATTAATCCGGCCATTGTGAATATTTCAACAACCGCCCTGCCAAGAAACAATCCACGTCTACGCGATCCGATGATGGATATGCTGGAGCAGTTGTACGGCTTGCAAATGCAGCCCCAGCAACAAAAGCGACCGCAACAAATTGGTTTAGGAACGGGATTTATCATTCGCGAGGACGGGCTTATCGTGACTAATAATCACGTGATTGCCGGCGCTGATATCATCAATGTTCAGATCAGCGAAAAATCCACAGAAGTTTACGAAGCTACATTGATCGGCAGTGACGAGCGCACCGATATTGCACTGATTAAAATTACACCAAAGGGAAAATTAACTCCCGCAGTTTTGGGTTCTTCAAAAGATCTTGAAGTCGGCGAATGGGTGGCTGCTTTCGGAAATCCGTTCGGCCATGGTCACTCGATGTCGAAAGGAATTATTTCCTCTAAGGGACGTGACATCACTGAAATTAACAAAATCCCCTTGTTACAAACAGACGCCAGCATTAATCCTGGCAACTCAGGCGGTCCGTTGGTAAACACGCGTGGTCAAGTGATCGGCGTGAACTCTGCCATCGATGCGCGCGCGCAGGGAATCGGCTTTGCGATTCCGATTGATGAAGTTAAAGAGCTCATCCCGCAATTAGAAACTAAGGGCCGCATTGCTCGCGGTTATATCGGGGCTTTCTTAGGCGACTTGGATCCGGAAGCAGCTGAGTACTTGGGCATTGGTGATAGCCGTGGAGCTGTTGTGACAAACTTAGATCCCAAAGGCCCTGGCGCAAAAGGCGGCATGCGCGTTTACGACATCATCACAGAGTTTAACGGCAAAGAAATTAAAAACTCCGTCGACCTGATTGATGCTGTCAGCGATGCGCCGATTGGAAAAAACGTGAAGGCTAAGGCTATTCGCAATCGCAAAGATATCACTTTAACAATTGCAACGACTGAGAGACCAGAGGACACCAAAAAAGTCAGCGTTCAGCCGACAAAGTATCAAGGTCAAAAAGCTCCTTTTGGTTTGGGTTTTACAATCACCGATCCGACCCAACAATTGCGTGAAGAATGGGGACTTTCAAAAGATATGAAACAACCCGTGATCATTGAGACGCAAAGATCCTCTGCCGCCAGCCGCGGTGGCCTGCGAGTGGGGGATGTGATTCTAGACGTGAATAAGCAAGCTGTTGAAAGCTCAAAGGATGTGTTGAAGCACTTAAAGAAGGGCAAAAACACTTTGCGAGTTGCCCGCAATGCGCGGATTCAGATTATCAATATTGATACGCCTCAGTAGGTTTAACGCAAAGTTGATCGCAGCATCTGAAGTCTTTTAAAGGAGCCCCCATGGCTCCTTTTTTTTGTGAAAAATCTGTAAGTAGACTTTGTCTCAGGCTGAGACAAAAGTGGGCCGTTTTAGATGGGCTTTTAAAAATTTCCCGACCTAAGTCTTTAGTTTTTCGGGGTCTTCGCCGTAAAGGTAGATGAACCTATGTTTGGCTCCAAGATGCGCAACAAAGAATCGCAACTGAAAGGCACCTTCTATGAAGATCACCGAGGTTAAAGTTTTTCCCGTCAATGAGGACCGGCTCAAGGCCTATGTGTCCATCACCCTCGACAATTGTTTCGTAGTTCGGGACTTGAAGGTCATCCAGGGCACCAGCGGTCTTTTCGTCGCCATGCCGAGCAAGAAGCGCAAAGACGGACAGTTCCGTGATATTGCCCACCCCCTCAACCAAGAGACTCGCGCGATGATCGAGGACATGGTTTTTGAGGCCTATGAAAAAGAATTAAAATCCATGGGAGAAACCCTTGTGAATCTAAAACGCCAGAAAGCGCCTAACAGCGACCACGGCGGCGAGGATTATTAGGGCATTTTATGAAGTTCACCCCTGGTTTTTCGGAATCTGGGGGTAGGAGTTACCTGCTCACTGCCAGACAATGGCGGCTTTTGACTAAAAACCCATGGAAATATGAACCAGGCACCGAAAGTGCCTGGTGTTTTTTTGTGCAATCCCCGCCTATTGGCATAACGCGGCGAGATGCTTCTTGATTTTAGGCCACAGAATCCGTACTTTAGCGATTCGTAAGTCTTCTCGTTGGGGTATCGTCAAGTTGGTAAGACAACAGATTTTGATTCTGTCATTCGCAGGTTCGAGTCCTGCTACCCCATCCAATTTTTCTTCTCGACCTTCTTAACTGTGCTGAGGATCCATGACCTCAAAATCAGATTTAAAACTTCAACAAATTATATCTGCATTAAAAACCGAGTTTGATCCGTCCCGTCTTTTTCTCTTTGGCTCTAGGGCCACTGAAACTCATCGCGCGGACAGCGACTATGATTTGGTCATGGTCGTTCCGGAACTAAAAAATCGCCATTCTGCTGAAATTAAAGCTCGGTCTATGATTTTAAATAGCGTGGGTGTTTCTGCAGACATTTTTATTTACAATGAAAAAGATTTCGAAGCCTGGAAGGATGAACTGAGTTCAATTCCTGAAACCGCATTAAACACAGGCACCGAGATTGACCTTGGTTAAGAAAATCACAAAGCAATGGCTGAATCATTCGGTCAAAGATCTTAAACTTGCATACGGAATCATTGCGATGGGCAGTGAGCACAGATATGCAGCGGCCTTCCACGCTCAGCAATGTGCAGAGAAAGCTGCAAAAGCATTTCTAGTTCACAATAATGTACGTCCGCCTCGAACCCATGATATTGAGGAGCTGGCTATAGCAATTCAACCTCTTAATGTGCAGATGGCAAAGAAGCTAAAAGCTATAAAAAGTCTGACTCGTTTTGCGGTGATCTATCGGTATCCTGATGCGGAGAGAAAAGCTGTCTCTTTGAGCACGATCAAGACTGCCATCAAGAATACTCAGAAATTTTATGATTTTGCGGCGGAATTGATTTTGAAGTGAACTAAACGGTTATCTTTATTTTTGACCCATCTTCGATCAACCAAACGGTTGATATTTTCCCAAAGGGCGCGACGTTCACCTTTATGGCAAATGAATGTGGCCTCAATCCAGACCTCGATACGGGATTTAAAACACTCTCTGATTATCTAAAAAAAATTTGACAGTTACCCTGAAAACGAGAATATCCGCCACGTTTTAAATGGCGGATATATGGCGGAAAAGATTTTTTGCAATCGAAAGTCTGCGCATTTACATAGGGATATCGATCAAATTAGGCAAAAGGCGATTCAACATACGTAGGCACCCGTCCGTTTATGACCCTTCCGCCACCGTTGATAAGGAACTGGATCCCTTGGACGCAGCTCGTCTCACTTAGATCGTAATGACTTCCAGATGGCAGACCTCTTGAGCCCCGTTTGACTAGCGATCTCGCTAATTGAAAGGCCTTTTTTGTATAAAGGGGCGACAATTTCAAAAATGCGGGGTTGTCGGATTTCAAAAAACTCAATAATATCGTGGGGGATCGAATTGTTGCGCATTGATTGGATTGGACATCCATCTAACCCATCTCGCATATTTACGGTTCTACGGCTCAGACGGTTCAGGTAAAGCCATTAAATAAATTACGCCACCCTCGTTGAGGCCTGCGACACTCTTAGGGCGCCCCCTCTTCCGCTTAACTTTACCCTGGGATTTGTTACTTTTTCTTACCATCGCTTACCATTCTTCAAAAGAAAGTCCACTCATGCCTAATGAATTACATCACAATATCGCACACTTACCGTGCTATAAAGTTATCAATTGACATTATTCTAATATACGTTAGAATATTAGAATGAAAAGAAGTGTTAAAGATTCGCTATACGAACAATTCTCCCGAACAACCAAGGCTCTCTCGAGTCCTAAAAGAATCGAGCTATTAGATTTATTGAGCCAGGGTGAAAAAACTGTTGAGACTCTGGCCCAACAAGCAAGTCTTGGAATCAAAAATACGAGTGCACAGTTAAAAGAGCTCAAAGCTGCCCTACTTGTCGACTCTAGACGCGATGGAAAGTATATATATTACCGCCTTGCACGCACAACCGTAGCTGATCTTCTATTAAATCTCCAAAAATTTAACGAGTCCCAATTTGTGGAGATTCAAAAAATAGCCTCTGAATCTTTCGATGATAAAACCGAATTGCATGCTATTAATCGCAAGCAACTTTTAGCAAAAGCAAAAAAAGGCGAAGTTGTTCTCTTAGATGTAAGACCTTCTGATGAGTTTGATTATGCGCATTTACCATTTGCAGTATCAATTCCAATCTCAGATTTACAAAAGGAACTCAAGAGCCTTCCAAAAGGAAAACAAATCGTTGCCTACTGCCGAGGCCCCTACTGTTTCTTCGCAACTGAAGCTGTCGAACTCTTAACTAAAAAAGGTTTCAAGGCTTCTCGATTAAAGGATAGCGTCCACGAGTGGGCCTCTTATGGGCTTCCAATCGAAGGAAGACTGGAGGCCAGATGAGTGCTTCTATCGCTACTCCAACTCTCGGACTAAAAGAAAACTGGCTTCAATTCAGCCTTCTTGTTGTCGTTAACGCCTTCGTTGGAGCGATGATAGGACTCGAAAGAACTATCCTGCCTCAAATCGCAGAGAAGGAATTCGGACTTGCTGCGAAATCTGCGATCCTTTCATTTATCGTCGTCTTTGGTTTTACAAAAGCCTTTACCAACTATTTTGCAGGTCGGTGGTCTGATCGATGGGGCCGAAAGAATCTCTTAGTTATCGGTTGGCTTTTTGCAGCACCTGTTCCGTTTGTTTTAATGTGGGCACCCAGCTGGACGTGGATCTTGGTGGCAAACGTTTTCCTTGGAATAAGTCAGGGCTTAACTTGGTCTACGACAGTCATTATGAAAATTGACCTCGTTGGCTCTGCTAAAAGAGGACTTGCAATGGGTCTTAACGAGTTTGCGGGATACTTTGCTGTTGCGGCCTCTGCACTAGCAACTGGATATATTGCCACTCACTATGGACTGCGACCCGAGCCATTTTACTTGGGTGTCGTCTATATCACACTAGGACTCACCATAAGTCTGCTCTTAGTGAGAGAAACGAAAGAATTTGTCGACTTAGAGATCAAGATTAATGATACAGCGACAAATGACATTGCCTCAAATCTTTCACAGAAAGATATTTTTCTTAAAACCACGATCAACGACAAGGATCTTTCCTCTATTACTCAAGCCGGTTTTACTAATAATCTCAACGATGGTATGGCCTGGGGGTTGTTTCCTATTTTTTTTGCGAGCCATGGATTGGAACTAGAAAAGATCGGTTGGTTAGCAGCAATCTATCCTGCCACCTGGGGGCTTTTTCAACTTTGGACTGGCCATCTTTCTGATTCCTGGGGACGAAAAGGACTGATTGTCTGGGGAATGTGGGTTCAAGCGCTTGGGATCTTCTGCACTATGATCTCGACATCTTTCATCGGTTTTGCAACAGGGGGAATCCTTTTAGGCGTCGGCACGGCAATGGTGTATCCAACTCTGCTGGCGGGGATCGGAGATGTTGCTCATCCTAGGTGGAGAGCCTCATCTGTCGGAATCTACCGACTATGGAGAGATTTGGGTTATGCAATAGGAGCCATTATCTCTGGAATTGTTGCAGACTTTTTTGGAGTTCATGCCGCGATTGGGCTTATCGGTGCGCTGACATTTCTCTCAGGAGTTATAGTCGCAAAACGGATGAAAGAAACTCATACGAAAAGAAAGGCCTAACTTTATGACAACAAAAAAATCAGTTTCAGGTCTGGATAGCACTACCTGGTGAAGACAAAAAAACAGCATGACCCAAAACAATACTTTTTGGGTCGACTGGATTTTGAAATTTTCAGTAGCAGGCTCCTCTATCCTGCCCAATTTACTGATTTGAGGCTAGAGTGGTTAATGAGGACCTTGAAATAAAGCGGCTTGTATCTCGCAGCATGGAGAGCCGTACAGGATTCGGGGCCAAGAACTCAATATGGATACGAGTTCCCGCATGAGAATTGCAACGAATAGTCGAGTTAAAAGAAGGCCAGAATACTCGACGGGAACGCCTCAAACGTGGAATTGAGAACCCACACCATAAAACCTACGCGAAAGTGGATAAGTCTCGCAAGCAAGTCAGTCGAGCAGAAGTAGCATAGGTGCCGTTTTTTTTGAGACTTTCAGACAGGTAGTTCTAAAATAGCAAGGCCGGGGCAATTCTTGCTTATGGATGTCTTAGGACATCCATTTCCACTCTAGCAATTTTAAATACTTACAATAGCAAAAAAGTGCGCCACCAATCTGTACTCGAACCGTCAGAACCCATATGCGCATCCTCACGTTCGACAAAGTGGTTCTACTCGGTCGATGATGGAACTCACTGCAAACTTTTCCATTGCTGAAACTCGCTGGGACGAATTTTAAATCGTGCAATATTTCCGTCGTGTAAACTTAATATTTCCACTTCAATCAGCTTGAATAGCTCCTTTGTGTCGGCCTCGGGAAGCTTTTGTGACTCTAAGAGGTTCTGAACTCTATTGACTATCTGGGCACCTGGCACTTTTTCAAGAATAATCGCTCTAATTACTTCCTGAATTTCACCGCGATATTTCAGTTTTAAAAGATTCGGTTCTCCCATTGATTGCTGTATAGCTGAATATCTTTGCGAAGAACGCTTATAGGCCCACAGATAAAGATCACGTAAAAGACTCACGTCATTTTTCTCGTAGACCCCAAGGAGAGACTTAACGTAAGCGTCCTGATTGACGTCGGCAAAAGAAAGCGGTTTAAGATTGTGTTTAACGAGTGGAATATTCGCAACTAGACGCGCGGTTCTTTTATTAACATCTTCAAACGCCTGCAAGTAAGACAAGTGGACTATAGAAAAAAATGACTTTTCAAAAGAATCTTCAATGAGATTTAGCTTTTCAATAAATAACTGAAACATCTCTTTAATTATGTAGGGATTTTCCAGTGGTAAATATGTTGTTCCACTAATACCTACAATGATCTCACGAATACGCCCCGAAGCCGCTGGATCTCCCAAAAGATTTTCCGAAAGCAGCGCATGAATACTGCATACGTCATGCGAACTCATTTCCTCCTCTGCTGCGGCGTCAATGATATACTCGATGGCTGCCTTATGGTTCAAAATCATCTGAGTTTCTGAAGCGTCCTTCCCTGCTGCATTTTCGCCCAATTCGATGAGTCGCTTAGTTTCAAGAAGTGAATAGGTATTTCCCTCAAGACGACTAGAATTCCAAGAAAGATCAATCAACAAACGACTTAAAATATTTCGCGCATAGGTTCCCGCAGGTCGAATCTTACTTTCAACACGTCCGACTCTCAAGAGTTCCTCGCGTTGAAGTGCGCTCAAATAAAACGTCTGATTTGGTCTATAGGATCTTAAAAAATCCTGGTTATACCCGACAGGAGTTCTTGCTTCGACAGATTGAGAAACATAACCAAATAAACTCTCAGCCTTTGAAGAAAGTGGAATTTCTTTAAAGGCCTCCCCCCCCCCACTCTCATCGTAAGTGGTGGTGACTTGATCTACTGAGGGTGGAGCCGCCGTGCGCATGTAAACGCGCGCGCGCGCGGCTCCCTTCGCTGCCAGAGTTCCACGCTTGATCAATGCATTGAGAACACGACGTATCGCTTTTCGATCCGCCTCATCTGTTTTTGACAAGCCCGCAGCCTGGGCGACATCGTGAATGCCGATCTCTGTTCTTTCAGCCAGTAACCTCTCGATATGCGCTTCAATATTGTCGCTTTTTCTTATAGCTACCATTGGCCTCGCCTTCAGTATTGGGACATAAAATGTCCCAATACTATCATTCTAATATATTGTGGCATATGAATGTCCCAATTTCAAGTATTGGGACTAAAAATGTCCCAATACTGATAAATTTGTCCCAATTCAGATATGCTTGAAAACAGGTCCTTAATAACAGCCTGCGAAGATTTCCCCGACTGTCGTCTAGGTTGCAAAAAAAACAACTGTGTTTCGGCCCCCATTCATTTGCTTGCTTCTCTCTAACAAGAACGTGATAAAGCGGTGCCATGCAAAGCAAGACTGATTTATCTTATGAACATGTGAGTCACCTGAAGAAGTTTCACGTGGCTTGGCGGCTTTTGTCTTCAGACCTGGCCCCCTTTGTAACAAGCTTTCTTTATAAAGTTTTTCTGCAAGCAAACAGGCGCTCGATTTCCATCACGGATCTAACCGACGAGCTAGAGCATTTTCTTTATATTCTAAAACAAAAGTATCCGCAGGAAGCCCCTACTCGATCCGCTAAAGAATACATTGAATCCTGGAGCGCTCCAGATACGGCCTGGCTCAGTCAACGTTATACGGGACGCAACGACACCCCCGAAGTAGACCTGACTCCTGACGCTGAAAAAGCCCTACGCTGGCTCGAAAATTTGCAGCCCCGAACCTTTGTTGGCACCGAGTCCCGTCTGCTAACAATCTTTCAATTGCTAAAAGAGTTGAATCAAAAAATTGAAACCGACCCCGCTCAACTTCTGGCTGATCTCTATCAAAAGAAAGCAGAGATTGAAGAGCAAATCAGTTTGCTCAAGGAAGGCAAGGCCGCCACACGTCTAGACTCCACGCAGATCAAAGAACGTTATTTTCAATTAGACGACACCGCCAACGCCCTGCTTGCGGATTTCCGCCAAGTTGAAGAAAATTTCCGAAAGTTAGATCGTGAAGTGCGCGAAAAAATTGCGCTCACTAATAAAACCAAAGGACACGTGATCGACGATATCTTTGGCGAGCAAGATGCCATTTCTAACAGTGACCAGGGAAGAAGCTTTCGAGCCTTTTGGGAGTTTTTGATTCACAACGACCGCCAATCTGATTTTGAGCAGATGCTACTCAAGGTTCTTCGGGAACCTGAAATTCAGAATATCGCCAACCAGGGGGTGCTCCCTCTGTTCCGCGATTTTCTGATTGAGGCCGGAAATAAAGTTTACGTCGTTAATAATATTCTAAACGGTCAACTCAGTAAATATCTGGCCGACCAGGGGCGTGCGGAAAATAAACGCATCTCCGAGCTGGTGACGCAAATTGAAAAGCGGGCTTTGAACCTGCGAGAGCAAGATCTTCCTCGAAACTTTTTTGCTCTCGATCATCTCAAACCGCATATCGGCCTGCCCCTCAATCGCCCGCTGTTTTCCGTGCCAGAGACCACTCCACTGACGACACCGGAAGCGCATCAAAACGAGGAAACGCCTCAAGCCGAAACCTTGAATAAACTTTTCGACAGTCACTATGTTGATGAAACCGAGCTGCTCGATTTCATCGAGAGGACCCTGCTGGACAAAGAGCAGGTCTCCTTGGAAGAAATTCTCCGTCTGCGCCCACTCAGCAAAGGCCTGGCAGAATTGATTACCTACCTCAAAATTGCGGAGAATCGTCCCAACAGCCATATCTCTGACAAATTGCGTTTTGCCGTGAACACTCTTGATACGATTGCAAAAACGCCTTACAAAAAAATTCACTGCCCTACGGTCATTTTTCAAAGGATGTCCTCATGAAATTTGAAGTTCCCAAATCTAAAGTCATCATTCAAATTTTAAAAGGTCCTCTTTATCGTGATTCCTCCCCGACGGGCTGGCAAGATCTTTTAAAATATGAAAATGAACTCAGCGATTACTTCGGGCATATTGGTTTAAGCCTTTTTATACACCGCGAGTTTGGTTTTGCTTTTTTAAAACAAGAGTTCCCCTCCGACGAACTGCCCGAAGATCAAATTCTGCCGCGACTCATTCAGCAGCGCGAGTTGTCCTTTGAACTCAGCGTTTTACTGGCTGTATTGAGAAAAAAACTGGCCGAACATGACAGTGCTTCCGGAGAGCCGCGTCTGGTCCTGGATGAAAAAGAAATTCTGCAGGCGATGAAAGTCTTCCTGCGCGACACTAATAATGAAGTAAAACAGAAAAAAGAAGTCGATGCACTCATTGAAAAGGTGATTGATATCGGGGTTCTTCGTCGCATGTCTCATGACTCGCGAAAACTAGAAGTTTTACGCGTGCTCGCGGCCCTTTTTGATGCCTCTCGACTCAGCGAACTCGACACACGTCTTTTGGAGTACGAAAACCATGCAAAACAATCAGTTTGATCTTTTTTCTACGGTGGAGCGTCCGGGATTTCGCCTGGACCGATTGGAAGTTTACAACTGGGGCACCTTCCACAAACACGTCTGGTCCTTAAGCACGGCTCGGGGACAAAATCTTCTGACTGGAGACGTGGGCTCCGGTAAATCTTCTTTGGTGGACGGATTGACAACCTTGTTGGTCCCTCCCCATCGCATCACCTACAACAAAGCCGCAGGCGCCGAAAAACAAGAACGCAGTCTGTACACCTACATCCGGGGTGCATACGGGAATGAGCAGGACTCAGAAAACAACACCAGCCGCCTTTTAACTTTACGTGATGAGTCCGCCTATTCCGTACTGCTCGCTGTCTTTATGAATGAGTCCACACAACGAAGCATCACTCTGGCCCAGGTTTTTAGAATCAAAAAGAACGAAAAAAATCCGGATCGTTTTTATGTCATGGCGGAAGGGGTACTCTCGATCGAAAAAGATTTTTTTAAAGTTAAGAAAGACATCTCTGACATTCGCAGCTCGCTTAAAAAGCAAGGCTGCGAGGTCTTTGACTCCTTCAAGGAATACAGCTCTCGCTTCCGCCAGGAATTCGGTATCAAAAGCGAGCAGGCCCTGGATTTATTTTACCAAGCTGTTTCCATGAAGTCCGTGGGAAATCTGACAGACTTTGTACGACAACATATGCTCGAAAAAACCAGCGTGGAAGCACAAATTGACGAGTTGTGTGCCTCTTTTGAGGACCTGCGCAG
>JBBKWD010000033.1:0-4774 GCA_037968775.1 Bdellovibrio sp. | reverse complement strand
TTAAATGGCAACGACCTCACTATAAACGGAGATCTGACAACCATGGCAGGGGCTTCCATTACGGGCAGTTCCAGTTCTGGATTGATCCTGGATGGCCAAGGGGATGTTACCCTGGTGTTTTCCTCAAACGGTAAAATTCTGGAAGATTGGCTCCATGAGCAAACAGGCTACTATGTAAAAATGCAAGTGCCGACCAGCTTTATTGCGGTCGTGGAGGCGATCGGCTCCAGTCGAGTCGATGTCGCGATTGTAAATACATTCGGATACATTCTAGCTCATCAAAAATACGGGGCCGTGGCTCGGTTAATCGGCGTAAATGGCGAAAATGCGGAGTATTCTGGGCAGATCATCACCAGTAATCCCAAGATAAAAACGCTTCAAGATTTAGTAGGAAAAAAATTCGCTTATGTCGATTCGGCTTCTAGTTCTGGCTACATTTTGCCGGCGAAGCTCTTAAAGGATGAAAAAATTAAGTTGGGCGAAGTAATATTCGCAGGCAAGCATGACAGCGTGGTAACGATGGTCTATCAGAGGCGCGTGGATGCCGGGGCGACTTATCACACTCCCGCTGAAAACGGAGCTCCTCAAGATGCGCGGCGATTGGTAAAAGACCAATTTCCCGATGTTTATGAAAACGTTCGAATTGTCCAGATGACCGAATCGATTCCGAGTGATCCCGTGGTTTTTAGAAAAGACTTGGCGCCGGGTATTCAACTTAAAATAATCGCGGCCCTTAAGAGTTTTGCAAGTTCCCCGAAGGGACCGATAACTCTTAAAAATCTATATAATATCACTGGTTTTCGGGATTGCACGGATGCCACCTATGACCGAGCTCGAAAAACCTTGCTTGATCTAGGACAAGACGTTCAGGATCTTGTGAAATAGTTCTACTCCCAGTAGCTGCTGTCGTACCAAAGGCCATCAATCAAGCTGGCTTGGACGGGGCGATAGTTTTTCATCTTAAGTGCGTTCATGTAACTAAATACCAATGCTAGGTTCGAAATCTCTGTTTGTGGAAAGTCACCACCGATCTGGGTGTCTCTCAGGTGCTGTCGTTTTCGCAAGGACTTTAAAATGTCAGAAGGTTCAATCACTTCAGTAGGCGAAACTTGATCAAAGATCGAGCGCGCCAATACGCCACCGATTCCAACAACCTGTGTACCCGGCTCTTGAATTTTATTCTGAATAAATGCGGGAACAGCTGTTCGAGCGATTTCTTCCGCATATTTTTGCGCCTTTTGGGTTGTTGATTTTCCGAGCGGATTTGGAGTTTTGACCCGCTGGATATTTTTCTTTTGCAGAGTAGAAATAATATAGTTTTTGAAACTCACAGAGGCCAAGTCGCCATAATATATTTGAGGCTCTTTTTGTTCATTCAACGCGACCATCTGTTGACTGCCGCCACCAATGTCCCAGAGTAAAAGTTTTTCCGCCGGAACCAGAGAAAGCACCGCGGCCCCTTTGAAGCCCAGAAGGGCTTCTTGCTCCTGAGAGATGATATGGATAGGGATCTGCAAATCTTTTCGAACGAACTCAACATAGGTGTTCGCATTTTTTGCTTTACGAAAGGCGGCGGTAGCGACGCCGGAAAAACGTTTTGCATTTTGCGCCAGGGCTTTTTCTTTAAGACTCTTAAGTGCACTCAATCCTTGCGTTTGAACTTCTTGCGAAAAACTTTGATCGGGGCTCGATTGCAAAGAGTCTTGGTAATTCACACGCCTTTGGTCTTCCAGTAAAACTTTCGTCACACTTTGCGTGCAGGTGTTGAATTCCGTGACCTTCATTTTTGTCGACCCCGAGCCAACGTCAAAAGCCGCTCGAATTTCCGGACCACAAGTGACAGTGGGTGTGCTTTGGCAGGCCGTAAAAGTAAAAACAAAAAGTGCGGCAAACAGAAATTGGCTGAGGACCTGATTGATGTATTTCATAGAGTTGAGCCTAGCGAGCTTTCAATTGAAAATCAAAAGGTCCCTCCTTGCATTTGAATCGATACGGGGAAAGAAAGTCTTCATCCCAACATCTCGACACAACACATCAAGTGTCGGTTATTTTGCCTTCTTTTTGAATCAAGACTATAGGTAAAAGTCTAAATAGTTGGAGCATTTGCACCATGAAAAAATTCACTCGTATTGCTATCGCCAATCGCGGCGAAGTCGCTGTTCGGATCATTAATGCCTGCGATGAGCTGGGAATTGAAACAGTTCTTTTGCATTCTGAAGTCGACGTGGATTCGCGTGCCTTTCGTATGGCGACAAAAACTGTTTGTATCGGACCGGCGGCCACGGCTGAAAGTTATTTGAATATCGCAGCCAATATTGATGGCGCGATCGCAGGTGGGGCGCAAGCGATTCATCCTGGTTTTGGATTTCTTTCTGAAAATGCAGATTTTGCCGAAGCTGTTACCAAAGCGGGCCTGACCTTTATTGGTCCTTCATCAGATTCTATCCGCGCTTTGGGCGACAAGGTCCACTGTAAAGAGCTGGCCAAAAAAGCTGGTTTGCCTTTGGTGCCAGGATACCAAGGTGAAAGGCAAGACGTTCAAACGCTTATTTCGGAAGCGGATCGTATCGGTTACCCAGTAATTGTTAAGGCTGCCGCAGGTGGTGGTGGACGAGGGATGAAATTGATTTGCTCTTCAGCCGAAGCTAAAGAGCAAATTGAATCAGCTCAGCGAGAGGGGCAATCAGCTTTTGGTTCGCCCAAAGTTTTTATTGAAAAATATTTGGACCGAGCTAAACACATTGAATTTCAGATATTCGGAGACAGCACTGGGCATGTCTTACATTTCTTTGATCGCGAGTGTTCTGTCCAACGTCGTCATCAAAAAATTATTGAAGAGGCAACGTCCCCGTCCTTAACGGATGATTTACGCCGCCGTATGGGAGAAGCCGCTTGTGCCATTGCCACCCTTGGGAAGTATCAGGGTGCCGGAACTGTTGAGTTTTTGTTACAAGATGGCGAATATTATTTGTTAGAAGTGAATACGCGTTTGCAAGTTGAACACACGGTGACCGAAGAAGTATTGGGTGTGGATTTAGTAAAAATGCAAATTCTGACGGCTCAAGGCTCCTTCGTACATGACCCAAAAATGATTCGTTCCCCTCGGGGACACTCGATTGAATGTCGCATTTATGCAGAGAATCCCTACATGGGAGGCGTACCTTCTACGGGCCTACTGGGTAAGGTGGATTGGCCAGAGGGGCCGGGACGGCGTTATGAATTTGGATTTTCAGAGGGTGATACGATCACGCCCTATTATGACCCGATGATTGCTAAGGTGATTGTGTGGGATGAAAACCGTTCGCGGGCCATTCAAAAAATGATTCGTGTCTTAAAAGACTCGACAGTTTTTGGGGTGCACACAAATATTCCTTATTTAATTGAGATTCTAAGTCATAAAGAATTTATCATGGGCACGATGACCACAAGATTTATTGAAACTTATTTTGCCGATGCCCTTAAGGAGCCAGAGCTTACGGCGGTTGAGAAAGCATTGGTCGCACAAGCGCAGCAACAGTTGCGAGGTGGCGGAGCCGTGGGCATGGATGGAAATGAAAAGTCACCTTGGTCGGATTTCTGGAGAGGTGTTTAATGGAGATCAAGGTGCGCATCGAAGGACAAGATCATAGGGCCCAAGCTCAACTCGTAAAAGGAACTTTGTGGATTCATCACCAAGGACGAACTTTCTCTGTTGAATCTAATGTCGGACGAAAGTCGCGCCGAGGGGCGGGGGCTGGTGGTTCTTCAGATAAAGTTTTGGCACCAATGCCGGGTAAAATTACAAAACTACTTTTAAACACGGGCGATAAAGTTGCTGCCGGACAAGCTGTTCTTGTTATGGAAGCTATGAAAATGGAGTACACTTTAAAAAGTGATATTGCCGGGTCCATTGAAAGCTTGAACTGTGCAGTCGGGGATCAGGTGGTCTTAGGCAAGGTTCTGGTAAAGTTAAAAGCCGCTGAATAGTTGAGTCGATATGAAAAATAATGCAGTCGTGATTGTAGAAATGGGATTAAGAGACGGTTTGCAGAACGAAAAAGTCGTTTTGGATTCTGACACGCGTGTGGAGCTGGCGCAACAGTTGGTCGCAGCCGGCACAAAACGTTTAGAGATTGGTGCTTTCGTGTCCCCTCAGTGGGTCCCGCAGATGGCGGGCACAGCGGAGGTCCTAGCTAAAACCAAAGCTTTGCAAAAAGCAGAGAAGCTTAAAAAAGTAGAGCTGTCTGTTTTAGTTCCCAATGAGCGCGGCATGCTCGACGCCATCGCAAGTGGTGTAAAAGAAATCGCGATCTTTGCTGCGAGTTCTGAATCCTTTTCTAAAAGAAATATCAACTGCACGATCGATGAAAGTTTTAAGCGCTTTGAGCCGGTGATGGCCTTAGCTAAAAAACACAAGATCAAGGTGCGCGGCTATTTGTCGACTTGTTTTGGTTGTCCCTTCGAGGGCAAAGTTTCGGAATCCAAAGTGATCAAGCTTGCGAAGCGCATGCACGATCTGGGTGTTTATGAAATTTCTATTGGTGACACAATTGGTGTGGCGGATGCGGGTCAGGTTGAAAGTCTTTTTAAAAATCTAAAAAAAGTTGTGCCTGCGCGTAAGCTCGCGGCCCACTTTCACGATACTCGCGGTCAGGCCTTGGCCAATATCCTGGTGGCCTATAAGCAAGGCATTCGTGTATTCGATGCCAGCCTGGGGGGATTGGGCGGCTGTCCCTATGCTCCGGGTGCTGCGGGGAATGTGGCCACTGAAGATGTGGTTTATATGTTTCACGGG
>JBBKWD010000032.1:0-17750 GCA_037968775.1 Bdellovibrio sp. | reverse complement strand
GGTTCAGAGTATGGCTCATGAAACCGATAGTTAGGGTGATGAAATTTATCCGAGCCCTCCTCTTTCTTAGCCTCACGCTGGGAATTTCTTTTAGCAGTTTTGCAGAAGAAGCCGAGGCCCCTCTGTGTGCTAATGATTTGAATGGCATTAAGGGATCAAGCGATCAACTTGTTAACAAGTCTATCCAAGCCTCGCGAGATCCCTTGATGATGTCTTTCATGAAATACAAAGCGGATTTGGATAAACTTTGTGACGACAATAAATCTCGGCCCTTTTACAGTCAGGCCATTTCTCTTATCGCTGAATTCGCACCGAACTTTTCGATTTCACCTGCAAACTATATCAAAAAATCATGTATTCAGGCTTCCCTTCAGCGCGACATTTCCCAAAATGGTTATGCCTGCATCAATGGTAAATCAACAAAGGCGCAAACTATTGATGGGCGAAAGAAAGCCTGCCTCTCTCAAAATTCAGTCGACTTCATTCACTACTCCGTCAATACAGCTCTAAAATGTTTTGCCAGTATCGATAAAGCCCTGGATGCACGATTCATTATGAAAAAGTTCAACAACGAAACCGGATTTAACTTTTTCTACTCTTATGGCGGTGGCACGGGAATTGGCCAGTTGATTTCTTATCCCGTTCGCGACATCGGGGGGCAGGGAAAGGGCGATGGCAATGCCCGCTTCGTTCTCGAAGATATTGCCGCAAGCCAAGACCCCGCCTGTGCACCCTTTCAAAAAATTGCGAGCGGAGACTTAGCTAAACCACCGGCATCCACTCCCAGCCGAAATGTGTGTTCTTATGTAGGCGCAGATACCGGCTTTGCACGAAATCTGATCTATTCCTTTGGGTACTATTTGCACAATAGAGAAAATTACATCAAACGGGGCTTGCTCCGGAGAGCTCCCGAACTCATAAAAAACAAAGATATTGTTAACTATCTAACTTTACTCGCCTACGGACCCGATGGCCCCAGCTATGCGCAAAGTTTCATACGTAATAAACGTTTAAACAACAAGTCCAACCCAAACAACGTCATCGAACTTTTAAAAAAAGAAACCTATGTTAAAGCCACCGAGAATAAAATGAAGGAACTCTTAAAAGAACTTCATCCGGGTGAAAAGAACTTTAGCGGCTCGGATATGAGAGGTGACTCATGCGTTGCTCGATAATCTCATTTATGTTGCTGTTTGGCTCGATTTCCGTAGCCGGTCTAAAAATAGATGCTGCCTACAAAATGTCGGAAACTCGGCTAAAAGCCGTCGGAGGAATGAAAGCCGAGGAACGTCGTAAAGAGGTTCTTCGACTAAAAACTGAACTCGATGAGACCTTGAATGCTTGGGAAAAAGAGAATCCGAAGGACGCGTCCAAAGATGAAGAAGCCGTCTCGTTGTTCTTTTACACCCTAAGTCCCGTCTTTGAGTTGGCAGAAAAAGAAAAGAAATCTGAGAAAGATTGTTCGAACGCCGAACTCGCTATTCGCGCCGCCGGCGGTCAAGGCAAACCCGAGGGAGTGCCACTGACCAAGAACTCCAAAATTGCACTGGATTGGGTTCTGGCGCTCTGTAAATAACAAGTAGCATAGGCACGGAGTCGATTTTTTCGAGCCGCTACTTCTTCGAGCTGACGAATTTCAATCGATTGAAAACTAAAAGTCGATTATTCGCTGGCATTTCATAATCTTTTTGGAGTTCAAAACCTTGCTTGACCATAGCGCGCTGAACGTCCTCGAAGGAGCGAATACCACTTAGGGGATCGCGTTCTCTCAATGAATTATCGAACTCTTCATTGCTGGGCGACGTGAACTTCCCGTCATAGTTGAAGGGACCGTATATGAGCACCTTGCCATTTTCTTGTAATCGAATACTCGCTAGTCTCATCAAAGTTTTACACTCTTTCCAATGCATAATATGAAAAGTGTTAGCGGTAAAAATAAGATCATACGTGAAGTTTGCAAAATCATCAGGCCCCACTTGAAACTTATGGGGTTGGCGGATATTCGGGACTCCACTTTCATGCACAAGCTTTGCTAACATCGACAAGTTTTCGGCTTGCTCAGTTGGGGTCCATTCAAGTTTGGGAAAAAACGGCGCCATAAAAATAGCGTGCTGTCCCGTACCAGCACCAATCTCCAGCAATCGTTTATGTTGAGGACGAATGACCTCTTTTAAAACTTTGAGGATCGGTTCTTTATTTCGTTCTGCTGCTGGTGAAAAGGGCGAATCCATTTGAGACCTTTGGTTAGATGAGGATCTTCTCTATAATTACAACGGATATTGAATTAAAATTTGCTGCAAAAAGACTTTGTTTTCATGAGTGAGCATAATTCCTGAATTAAACTTTCCATGACCTTTCGTGTGAACTCCGACCACGGTGCTTTCTCCCCTCGGGCCAGCAATCACCAGCGCACTGCCACTCATACCGCCAAAGGTGTCACACCGATATTGCGGCAACAGGGGCGTTAAGTTCGGCACATAGAAGTCACAAGCTACGAACCACATACTTCCTTGCTCTTGATCACCCGGGTACCCCGAAATAGTTCCACTAGCTGCAAACCCACCGAGGGCTGAGTTGTGGCGCAAGAATCCCTGGAGGTCCCATCCGATTCGAAGCCATCCTGTTTTGAAGCCAACAGCTTCTCTTAGCACTAATACCGCCAGATCCTGACGATCATCCCCTACGAGATAAGATGCAGGTACATGCACGCGTTCAACAGCAATCGATCCAAAAGGCGCCAATGAGCGGTCACGCGCAGGCGTAAAAGTTCGCAGCGGCATCCAGCTTTTTTCTTGCTGATTATATACACAATGAGCTGCCGTAAGAACTAGTCGCGGCGAAATCATGGTGCCAGTGCAAAAGTCCTCTACCTGACCGAAGACTCTAAAAGTCGGGCTTTCCGAATTTGCAACAGGCAGGCGACCGAGTTCACCTATTACAGAGGTATGGGCTGGTAAATGGGCCAAGAGAATGAAGGATAAAATAATTTTTTTCATACGCCTCCCTATATGCAAAAAACGACGCAGTCTCAACTCGAATTCCGGGGTAGCGGTCGTCTAAACTTTCGACAAATACTCGAGCCACTTTGTAAAAAATATCCCTTCGGGAGAGAATTTGTCTTTAGGGTCAAAGAACATTCTTCCTTTTAAAATCCCGCTTGCCAAGACCTCAGGCCACATGTTTATTTTCCAACTCCATGAAAATATCGAAGATCCTGAATGACGAGTTAAGACTACGCAAAAGTAAGAATCAACGCTACTCTATGCGTTCATTTGCTCGCTTTCTTGGAATTGATTCGACAGCGCTGTCAAGAATCCTAAATGAAGAGCGACTGCCTAGCCCCCGCACAAGCCTTAAAATCCTAAAAGCAATGGATCTTTGGACCCCGGACAACACGGCTCGACTCAAGGCAAACGCCAAGAATTTACGGTCAAGACATAGAGACTTATTGATGAATTCTTTTGAGAACGATCTTTTTGAAACTCTATTTGAGGCCCACCATATTTACGTTCTCACATCTCTTTGCCTCAATGGGCTATCAAAAAGTCGGCTTATCTCCCACCTTTCAAAAAACTGTGGAATTAGCGAGGTCAGATTTAAACAGGTCACTGAAGACTTGAAGGCAATCGGGGCTATCATTGAAGAAGACAGAAAACTTAAGGTTGTCTATAAAAACAAATCCACAATACCTTTGCCATTTACTTCAGAAAAAAGAAAAAAACTTCAACAGGAATTCCTGGCATTAGCCTCTGAAGCCATCGACAATTTTTCGATGGAGGAGCGAGACAACTCGACTTTGACCGTTGCGATCAGCCGACAAGATTTGCCAAAGATTCGTAAAGTTCTGAGAGAATCCCATATTAAAATTAACCGAATATCCGAGAGTCGAAAAGTTCGAGACGCTGTCTACAATATTTGCCTTGCGGCGTATCCAGTTCTTAAGTGACGTCGCTCGGATCTAACTAAGATGTTCACAAACTTGCTTTTGAAATATTTGTTTGGAGTTTTCGTGAAAAAATTTTGTTTTTTGTTTGTCGCCATTCTTATGTACTCGAAATCTTTTGCCGGCATCCAAACTAATGGAGGCGATGCCATTTCGGCTGAGTTTCTAGCCATATTTGACGGACTCTATCTCGAGCTGTCGCAACTGGATTTAGACTCTGACGGTGCAGCTGGATCTAAGATCCTCAATGCGATGAAGGAGAAAAGAGCCCTTTTAGAGTTGCGATCAAGTCCCGAGCTCTCGATTGACAATGTTCCCAAGGATGCCGTCAATTATCCTGAACTAAATCCTCCTCTTATTGAAGTTTCGCAAAAGTCATGGGCGCGATTATCTAGGGTTCAGAAATCACAACTTGTAATTCATGAAATCCTTCCCATTGCTGGGTATTCCGATCGTGACTACGCTCTCTCGTCTTGGTTTATTAACAAAACATATCTTGGAGAGGATAGAAATGACGAAATTGAAGACATCTTTAAACTATGTAAGACGTCCAGTTTAAAGACCATAACGCTCTTCGAACTTAAGAGAATCTTTAATCAGGGACAAATGCCGCTTCCACAAATTGCCGGCAAAGGCTTTTGCATCGAAGGGCTGCGGTTACTTATACAAGCAGGTTGGGATTTAAATCTTTGCCCCGTCGGGGACGCCAACACTTTAGAACTTACCACCCTTGCTCAAATTTCAATCTACTTTCCTCGCGGTTTCAGAGAGTCTATAAAAAACTTCAATGAATTTGAGTCGCTGCTCTTAGATCATGGCGCCACCAGAACGTGTTCTGGGTATTACAAAAATAGTCCCGAAGCTAGCCCCTAAAAAGCTATTCAGTTACACAACATCAGCTATATGTGGGAGCTCTGAGGCGGATCTCTTAAGTTGTAGCTGGAAATGTCAGACACATTAACCAAAATTCTGTGCGGTACGGCGCTCATCAAGCACTTCTCGATCAATTCAGGGAATGGTTCCGTGACTGTAAATGCCACTGTGGAAATGTCCCAGCATAGCAACAAGTTGGCACAATGCACGGAACCGGTCTGTACCTGGTGGCGAACGGAAACAGAGTCTATGCCTGCGATGATGCTCGTGCGATAGAGACTTTCACCGTTGACGTCTCAACCGGAGCCTTGACCTCGACTCACATGAACTTTGACATCGGTAGGTGCGGTCCTTGAAGGAACGATTAGCGGGTACTAGAACCCGTCGCCTCCTTCAAAAGGCTTGTCCAACCGAAAAATACCACCACCACTCTTGGTCGCCATAGGCCGCATCCACGCGAAAGTCCATGGGATTGCTATCTGCTATTCTATAACGAACACCACCGCCGTAGGAACTCAAAAGGTCATCGAAAGAAAATTCTGAAAACGTGCGGAGAACATCTCCGACACCCGCGAAAATGACGCCTCCCCACCGGTCGGTAAAACGATGGCGAAACTCTGTCTGAATGTCCCAAACAATATTATCGACATATTTGCCCATTTTATAACCTCGCAGACCACCATTGCCACCGAATGACGGCAAACTATAGAACGGCGCTACACCTTCGATAAAATCAAGATGTACACGAAAACCTAAGACATTATGGTCAGAAATTTTAAAGAATACGTCTTGTCCTAGGCGGTATTTTTGAAAGGTATACTCGCCACTCAAATTTTCATCATGAAACTGAGCTTTGATCTCTGAAAGAAATCCGCGAGTGGGGTAGATGTAATTATCCCGAGTGTCCCATTGAAATTTAAGACCCGGAACCCAAAAAGAATCATGTAATGCTTCTTCGGACTTTAAGTCCGGTGGTACGCCGGCAAAATCAAATTTGTTCTTTAAATCGATATAGAAAACACTTACGCCAAAAAAAACCGGCCCCACTTTAGGCAGAGCTTCCACGTCAAAAAACTTGGCTTCCTGCTCAAGCAAAATGGAGTTATCTTTGTTGGTGGGATACTTTCCAATTCCGTAGAAATCCGATTTGATCTTTCCATACCCAGCCACCGAGGAGATTTTCAGACGGTCTTCCCGCAAGCGTCCCAAATAGCCGAGGGCCCCACCGTAACTCTTTTTTTCTGTCGCGAAAATCACACCAGCCAGAATCGATGGCTGAGACGCAGAGTCTTGTTTAAAAATGTTTTGCACAGCCAGTGCTAACATCCATCCTTGCGAGGGGTTGTATCCTGGTATGGGTGCCACCACCAACTCGCTTTTTTCTTGGGGCACCGAAACTTCAAGAGGATTTTTATTTACGGGGTCTGGAAGAAACCGAGCGGGAATCTCTGTACCCTGTCGTGAGGTCTCACTTACTTGATGGCTCTCATCCCGCAGTTCTTGAGCAAAACTATCATAAGCTGTTAAAATAATCAAAATGGCAGTAGACGCATTTACAAACAAATGTCACTCCTCGGCTTATCGATCTAAAATACGCGTGCTCTTAGAACCGACCGGTGAGATAAATTTGCGGACCCAAATATTGATAGTTTAAGGATCCATTCCACCTTGGCGCTTCAACGTCGATACTAACGCCAAACCAATTTACCGCGGCACCGACTCCGACATAATCCGATAACCACCAATCCCCGTTCACGGTCGCTGACATAATGAAACCTTGAAAATTCATGTTGCCCGCAGCGACTTTATACACAAAAGTTCCGAAATTTCCACCGACGGACCATTTTGGCGTGAAATAGTAAGTCAATCCTAAGCCAATCAGTGGAAGCGGAGCTTGAGCTTCTGACTGCACCTCGGCGTCAACATCTTTAGCCCCTAAGGAAGCACTGCCATTCGCTTTAAATGAAATGCCAGACCACTGCAAACCGACGCTGCCGGTAAACTCTAGGTCGTCATCTTTAATAAATGAATAGGAGTAAGCGATCGGTATCACCGCCGCATCAAAAGTTGAATGCAATTCAGCTCCGACTGGATATGTTTCGTCGCCGACAGTAATTTCCCTTTGCATCACTTTGTCTGCGGAGCGGTGAAACCTAAAGTACCCGAGGGACACGCGATTTCGCGGAGAAATTCGCCAACTGGCACCAGCTAATACTGTTGTTTCGTTGCGATCAAAGCCCAAATCATTTTCAAGATTCACATCCGTTCCTCGCCCGCCACCTTCATCTGCAACCCGCATCTTGGTGTCGAACGCTGGGAAAAAATAGCCGAGCTGAAGCGATACGATTTCTTCACCAGGCGCCGGCCCACCTTCCGCAAGAGCCGACGTCGGAGCGAATCCCACAAATATACTCATTGCTAGAAAATAAATTGCCTGACTCAATTTCATTCTGTTTCAGTCCCTTATTTTTGCGACAACTTTTTAGGGCTGCTTTCAATATACTTTATGTGCACCGATTTAATGACGTTGTTGTATTTGAAAGGGGCCCGATCAAAATATTTAGGCGACACGGGCGAATAACTGTCCCTGCCAACATCGAAACTATCATTAGCTGTAAAGGCAAGAGGTGCATATCGAGGAACTATGCCGTGAGCAAAATCTTCGCCGTTCACCTTAATAGTCACACTGACGGGCGAATGCCGATCTTTACCCAGTATTGTTTCCACTTCAATTTTCACTTCACCCAATGGAAGTTTATTTTCCGATGAAATCAAGGTCCTTTCTATTTCAAAAAGATTATATTCATAGAATATTTTTCCTTGATCGACCCAAAGAGCAAGGCCTCCGGAGAAGGCCCCTAAGGCATAGAGAACACCAGCGGAGTCGGCAGCCACTTTGGCAATCACAGTCGTATTGTTACTGCGCGCTCCTAGTTTTGGCCCTGCAAACTCTGGCACTTCTGTCACGTGTTGATTATAGAAAAACTCATTGGCAGGATTTGAGGGAGCATCTTGGGGGTGAAGAATACTCCACAGTCCACCGCCGATTGGATAGACTTTTTCTGCTTTAGCAATTTTATCAAATCCAACTTTCATCGAGGCCACTCTTTTTGGATCTTTGACTGCCAAGTCCTTGCCCTGAGAAAAGTCTGTTCTTAAATCATAAAGTTCCCAAGTATCCTTATCTGGTGTCCAACTGGTAATACCCTGAGGAAGTCCGGGAACCCAAGGAATACGTGGACCAAATACCGACGCAATCCATCCATCCTGGTAAATTGCCCGGCTGCCCATGATTTCAAAATACTGTGTTTTTTTGGTCTCGGGCGCCTTAGCAGAGTTGAAGGAATATAGCATGCTCACGCCATCCATCGGATCTTGAGATACACCATCCACAGTTTTGGGTGGTTTGATTCCAGTGACTTCATATATCGTTGGCACGATATCATTCACGTGATGAAACTGAGACCTTGGAGTTTTGTCAGCCCGAATCTTTCTCGGCCAAGAGACTACCAAGGGAGTTCGTGTACCTCCAAAATGGGAAGCGACTAATTTTGTCGCTTGATAAGGAGTGCTCCCCGCCCAAGCCCAGCCGGCGTGGTACATATTATCCGTTTTATGTCCGCCCAGAGCATCTAAGCCTCCTAACTCATTAAGGGCCTTTATATGATCAGAAATTTTCGAGTCAATTCCGTTCTGAGAAAGAAGCTCACTAATAGTTCCGTGTTGCCCCTCTGCGCTTGAACCGTTGTCACTCCAAACATAAATCACTAAGGTGTTATCGCGAATGCCGAGTTTGTCGAGTTCATCCAAAATTCGAGTCGCCTGGGTATCTGTATGCTCGACAAAGCCCGCGAAGACCTCCATCAACCGCAATTGAAAAGCACGTTCATTTTCTGGAATATCCTTCCAAGCTGCGAGGGTTGTAGGTCGCGGCGTTAGAATTGTGTTTTGAGGAATCCAGCCCATTTTCTTTTGTCGTTCGAAAGTTCGCTCGCGCATGACGTCCCAACCCGCATCAAATTTTCCTTTGTATTTGTCAGCCCAAACCTTTGCCACGTGATGAGGACCATGGGCTGCACCCGGCGCCCAATAAATGAGAAAGGGCTTATCGGGAGTCAAGGCTCTTTCCTTGTTCATCCAGGAAATCGTTTTATCTGTCATGTCTTCAGTGAAATGATAATTCTTTCGTTTCGGCGTTTCGATGCGATTCATATTTTCAACAATGGCAGGCTCCCACTGCGAAGACTCTCCCGCGAGGAATCCATAAAAGTAGTCAAAGCCCACGTGTTTTCCAACGGGCCACCTTTCAAATGGACCCAAGGTGGTAGTTTCAGTGGCTGGTGTGTTATGCCACTTTCCAAAAGCCGCCGTTTTATATCCGTAAGCGCCCAAGACTTTTGCAACAGATGCCGTCGTGGCGGGCCAGGATCCCGAATACCCATCCCAATCATTTGCAAGTTCGGCGATCTGCCCAAAGCCCAATCGATGATGATTTCTGCCCGTCAATAATGATGCCCTTGTGGGAGAGCACATCGCTGCGTTGTGAAAACGATTGTAGGCAATTCCCGAATTCGCAACTCGATTTAGTGCGGGGGTGTGGATCTCACCGCCATAAGTTTCAGGTAAAGCGGGCCCAACGTCGTCTAACATCATAATCACGATATTAGGCGCATCTTTTTTTAGACGATCTGGAGTGATTCGTCGCTTTTGCGTCGACTCCCCCATCGTCCGTTTCGCTACACTAGCAGAGGGAGTTGGAGAAAACGGCAAAGAAGATTGCGCAGGGGCGTTTAGGCCTGTCAACATGCTCAGTAGTGGAACAATCGCCAACATTGACACTCTACTCATACGATCTCCTATGGTCAGAGGAATTAAAATTTACTATTTCTAAAACTTAAAATAAATTATTCAGACACAAGATATAAAAGTCGCCATTCAGAATAGCTGTTTGTGAAGACACATGGGATAGATGTCAGAAGGGTTGCTTCGATTGTAAAGGAACAAATTCAAAAACGCTGTTCAGGATCAGGTTCAGAGAAACCTACACTGGTCTGATGTGTTTCTATCCTGATTAGATTTTACCGCGAATCAGTTTTACGCCTGTTGCGATTTCAATTTGGCCAACGAGTTCTGTTTCGTACTCGGTAGCTATCGAGACCGCACTGCCGGTTCGACCTGCGCGCCCCGTACGGCCAATGCGGTGAATATAGATTTCGGTGCTGGACGGTAAATCAAAATTAACAACTAACTGTAAAGCATCAATATCAATCCCACGTGCTGCAACGTCCGTTGCCACTAGTACCTGTAGTTTTCCGTTTCTAAAAGCACGTGTCGTCAGATCGCGATCTGCTTGTTTTAAGTCGGAATGCAATATTGCACAGGTCAATTTTTCCTGTTTCAATCGTTTTCCAATTTCATCCACAGCCGATTTCGTGCGACAAAAAATCAAAGTGCATTTTGACGGATGCAGTTTAAGAATCTGGAGCAACGCTTCCATCTTTTGCGGTTTTTCCGCCGCATAAACAAACTGTTCAATTCGCAATTTATTTTCTTCGGTATCTTGGATCGTGATTCTTTCGGCGTTGTATTGATACTTTCGACTTAATTCATCCATTACCAGGGGAAAGGTTGCTGAGAAAAAAATGGTTTGTCGGCTTTGAGGCAATAAATCCATAATTGATGTGATTTCTTCTGCGAAGGCGTCCTCCAGCAAACGATCGGCTTCATCTAACACGACCATTTTTAAGTTTTGCGTTTTAAAGCTTCGGTTATTGAAATGTTCTAATGTTCGCCCCGGGGTGCCGAGAATCAGGTGCACTCCCGCAGCCAGCGCCTGGGTTTGTTCGGCCATGGGCCTGCCGCCGATGAGCTGAGCCATTTTAAAGCCACGAATATGTTTTGAAAACAACTGCGCCTGTTTTGAAACCTGATCACAAAGTTCCCGAGTAGGACACATGATCAGAGCCTGAGGATGGCGATTCAAAATATCGATTTTATGTAAAACCGGAATCATAAAGGCAGCCGTTTTACCACTGCCCGTTTTTGATTGGCCGATTAAATCACGTCCTTTTAGTATCACGGGAATACAGGCACTTTGAATCGGAGTCATTTCTTTAAAACGCAGTTCTGAAATGACCTGTATGAGTTCTTTAGATAAATTCAAAACTTGAAATGATTTAATGGGATCCCTCTGTTGGACAATGGCTTCAAGAACGACGGAGTAAAACAGCACCGTCAATTCGCATGCAGTCTGCTAGATCTCGCATGCGATGCGCAACCGGAGGGGCCGTACTCTATTCCGAATCCGGACCGTCCGCCTTGGGAGTGTCCTTGTCTTTTTCCGCGTCTTGCTCGTTGTCGTTGTCTTTATCAGTATCACTATCTGATTCCTCAGAGTCATCTGGCGGAAGCTCTTTCTTGGTATCCTTTAGCGCATCATCCAAAGAAGACGGCGTTTTTGCCAACACCGTATTACAAGAGTCTTTCGATCTAAATAAATGCTTCCACATCTCTTGGTCGGCTTTTACGTTGACCTCCGGGCTTTGCAACTCGGACCCCATATAGGAATTGAATTTAGAAAATTCTTTTAGACGTTTGAGCCTGCGGGGAATTTTGCGCTCGCCGTCACACTCACCTTGTGAAGCTTTGCCACCTTCGGCGATAAAGCTATACGCTTTGGGTGGCGATTTTTTTCTCGCAAAAGCGAAAGAGCCAGGGCTTACCAGTGGCTGAAAAAGCAATACGCACGAAAAAAGCACGATTTTTTTAATTTTGATATTTCGCATATGCAAAAATGCTAACAGGAATTGGGTTCTGGTAGAAACAAAAAAGTCTGCCTGGTAAAAAAATAGCGACGGAATCCCCTCATCCTCGACGAAGACTTTCGATTGTATTGACGGCAATATTCATGGGATGTCAGGATATAACAATGGATCGCCGTCGATTTTTAAAAACTCTCGCACAATCCTCCGCCGCACTCGGCGCCAGTCTTTTCATCGAGCGCGTGTGGGGTATGCCCATCGCAAATCTCATTCGCCGTCGCCATCCTAAGATCTATACATGGGGAGAAGGGACAAGTTATTTTAACTTTCGTGCCACGGCCGCACCGACTCCCCAAGTTATTCTTGCAGATTTAGCCTGGGCCAAAGTAAGTCCCTCCGCCGCGGCAGTTGCAGCAAGCGGTTTTATTTTTGCTCAGAAACTCAATGGCAATATTTTATGTTGGGGAAAAAACAACCAGGGGCAGCTGGGACTTGGCAATACAATCACACTCTCATCTCCGGTTCTTTTTGGCAGCAACACTCTTTGGAATCAAATCTCATGTGGAGGCGATCATAGCGTCGGCATTCAAGTGGGCGGAACCCTCTGGGGTTGGGGGGCCAGCGGTCTGGGGCAGCTGGGACTTGGCAATACCACAAGCCAAACAAGTCCCATGCAAGTTGGAGCCCTTAACAATTGGACACAGGTCTTTGCTGGCGTCGCGGCCACCTATGCATTGCAAGGGCAAAGCTTATTCGTAATGGGAAGCAATGCCAACGGCAAACTAGGGACTGGCAATGCCTCTCACTTAAGCTCACCGGTTCAAGTTTCAGGAGCCTGGGCTCATCTGGCTTGTACGCAGACCCATATTCTTGGAATTAAATCCGATCGAACTTTGTGGGCTTGGGGATATAATAACGTTTATCAGCTCGGGCAAGCGAACACGACCCCACGATCCTCACCCACCCAAGTCGGGGCCCAATCCGACTGGGACAAAGTATTCACTGGCGATGGACTATCCTATGCAATTAAAACAAATGGAACGCTGTGGGCCTGGGGAAAAAATGCTCAAGGACAATTGGGTGTTGGCTATCTTGCCGGCAGTATTAGTACTCCTACTCAAGTCGGAAGCGACACGAACTGGTCACGAGTTGCATCAGGTGCGGATCACACCCTCGCACTTAAAACAGATGGCAGCCTTTGGGCCTGGGGCTATGCAAACATTTCCGGTGCCATTGGAAATAACCAAATATCGGGTCAGTTCATGACACCAATTGCTATCAGCGGAGGCTGGTCTGATATCGCCGCCAACGACCAGTGGTCACTCGCCGTTAAAAAGTAAAGATAGGCAGAGAGTTTCAACTAGAGAAGATTGGAAATTTCAATCAAATTTAAATCGGGATCACGAAAGTAGATGGAGCGAATCTTTCCTGTAGCACCAGTCCGATCAACAGGGCCCTCGACGATTTCGATTCCTGCGCCTTCAATGTGGGCTTGTGCCTGCCATAAGGGAACATCTGTGATGAGGCACAGATCTACCGACCCAGGAGTTGGGCGCGCCGCCTTGGGTTCGAATTCCCGCCCTGCTTCGTGGAGATTTATTTTTTGATTGCCGAAAGACAATGCCTTTCTTCCTTCACCGAACGTAATGACCTCCATACCGAGGATGAAAGAATAAAAGTTGCAGGTTGCGGTGATGTCTTTAACAGTAAGGACAAGGTGGTCAATGTGGCTGATTTTCACAACGAACCTGAGGACCACGCCTGGAGTTCGATTAAATTATCCTCAGGATCCGCTACATAGGTAAATGTAATGATACCAGCTCCGGGGACCTCGCGGGTCACGATTTTTCCAAAGAATTTTCCTCCGGCCGCGAGGACTTCTTTTTGGGCATCTTCGACATTCGTCACCTCAAAGGCGATGTGACCGAAACCCTTTCTGTTTGAGGCCACGTCGGGTTGATCTTTCATCTCGGAGTAAGAATAGATTTCAAGAGTCGGACCTCCTTCAGGAAAGCCGGGTAACAACAAGTGCTCTCCGGTCAAAGCCGCGTGAGGAACCTTCGTTGCATCCTCAAGCCACTTCCCCGATTGATCTCTTTGGGGTGGCACGGGTTTGCAACCAAAAACATCCTGATAAAATCGACTGAGTTTCCGCCAGTCCTGCGCAATAATATTTGTATGACGATAGACAGCCTGAATCATTGTTTTTACCTCAACAAAAATGTTTGAGTGTGCCAACTTACCCGGTGATCGCTCTAGTTTTTGGCTCAACTCACTCCGTTGTCAAATTCAAACTTGCGTCAGTGGAGATCGTACTTTTACCTGCAACGCAGCGCCAAATTTCCTGGATTCAAAAGGAGCACATCCCCAACGGTGGACCACGCCTTAAACTGCCATCTCTAATTTGAATATTGACTGTCGCCTTTGCGCCAGCCTAAAGTTTTGAATTGATGGGGGTACATACATGAAAACTACAATCTTCTTTTTATCGATCTTGATGTTTTTTAATCCTGAGATGTCTATTGCTAGACAGAGTGATGCTTTATGCACGACGACCATTAAATGCGGCAACGGCACATCAACATGCACCGCAAATCCGGAAATTTCAGGAGGGACGTCCAGCGAGAGTGGTACTTGTGGAACAATTTCTCGGAAATATAGAGTCTGCGCATGGGAGGGATTTGTGGAACCAAAAAATGCTTTTATGAAACATGAAAAATTTATCTGTTGCAACGCCAATGGAGATGCAGTTTCCCTTTCTGAAAAATCCAGCGCCGAGGGTATTTGCGCATCCCCGGGCACAGTTCAATAGTCTTTCAAACAGTAAAAAGGCAGACAAAAAATTGACCTTTTTATATCCTATCCTCGAGGGAAAGTGCTCCCTCGAGATCGCGATGAACGAGATCGTTTTCCGAATCACCTCACACCGTAATTAAATTATATTCCGGTTTATAACTGCTGATATTTTCAAATAGCTTGTACATTTTTTTGATCTCGGGGGAGGCGAAAGCACAAAAAATCATAACACTCCCCTTGGATTCATCGAATAGCTTCTGATCCAAATCTCTGCTAGAGTATAATCCGAATTAAAACCAAAGGGAATCCACCGATGAAACTAGTCTCTTGGAATGTGAATGGTCTGCGTTCTGTGCATAAAAAGAATTTTCGCGAGTGGTTTGAAAAAGAAAAGGCCGACGTCGTTTGTCTGCAGGAAATCAAAATCACCGACGAGGCCATCAAAAAAGACGAAGGTTTTTATCACCCTGCCAAGTACAACTCGATCTGGTCCTTCGCCGAAAAGCCTGGGTACTCGGGCTTAGCTCTTTATTCTAAAAAAGAACCCGACGATATGCGTGTGGGTATGGACATTCAGAAATTTGACTCCGAAGGCCGCTGGCTTGAGGCCGACTTTGGCGCTATCACCGTCGTGAACAGCTATTTCCCGAACAGCCAACGCGAACACACAAGATTGCCTTATAAACTGGAATTCTGTGCGGCCGCTGAAAAGCGCCTGGAGGCTTTAAGAAAAAAGGGCCGAGAGGTTATGATCTGCGGCGACTTTAATATTGCTCACAAGGAAATTGATCTCAGAAATCCTAAAACCAATTTAAAAAATGCCGGTTTCTTGCCTGAAGAGCGCGCCTGGATGACGCATTTCCTAGAGAAGCGCGAATGGGTTGATAGCTTTCGGAAGTTTGACCAGGGTCCGGATAACTATACGTGGTGGAGCTATCGCCCCGGCGTGCGTGAGAAGAATATCGGATGGAGACTCGATTATTTCTTGGTGAACAAGGAAGCCTCAGATCGGTTGAAGGCCGCGGCTATTTGTCCTGATGTGATGGGCTCGGATCATTGCCCTGTGCAGGTGGTGCTGCGGAAATAAACCGTGTAACATTGGAGGGAGCCCATTTCTGGAAAGGTTCACTTCGACACTTATCCAAGTGTCTGATATCCCTTAAAAACTCCCCTTCTAGACACCAACATCGAATCGATGTATGATAACTATATGACGACGCCAAAAACTGTCCGCTTAACAGATAAACAATTTGAACAAATCGGTAAGGCACTTGCCGAGCCACGTCGCTATCTAATCCTGAAACAAATTGGTTCCTGCAAAGGTGAAGCCCCGATGGCTTGCAGCGCTTTGGCAGAAGGACACGACATCAGTGCCGCGACTTTGTCTCATCATATTAAAGAACTTGAGACCGCAGGTCTCGTTGAAACCATTCGTGAAGGTAAGTCCATGCGCCTATCGATTCAGCGCGATGTCCTGCACGCTTATCTTGAAAAACTCGGCAAACTTTAAGCCGGTTTATTTCCCTGCAAATTCCAGATCCCATGTGGGCGCCTCATTTTGAGACAAAACAGAGCGCCAAGTCTTATATATTCGCCCTAAAGCTGCTTTTCTTTTCATTTCGATAATTATCTAAGTATCGTATTGACAAAACACCCAGTCAGTTCGATACTTATCTAAGTATCGAATAACCATTTTGAGTAAACTCAAATACAACGGGAGATCTAAGAGATGAAAAAATTAAGTGGTAAAGTAGCCGTCATCACCGGAGCCTCGAAAGGCATTGGTGCTGCGATTGCAAAAGAGTACGCGGCAAATGGGGCCTCTGTGGTGGTGAACTATTCTTCAAGCAAAGAAGGCGCTGACAGAGTCGTCCAAGAAATCATCGCCCTCGATGGCAAAGCGATTGCGATCCAAGCGGACGTGGCAAAATCTGCGGACGTGAAACGACTTTTTGCAGAAACTAAAAAAGCCTTCGGACGATTAGATGTGCTAGTCAATAATGCGGGCGTCTACAAATTTGGATCCATTGAAGAAGTCACCGAAGAAGAATTCCATCGCCAATTTAATACCAACGTTCTGGGGCTGCTCCTCAGTACTGGCGAGGCCGTAAAGTATTTTGATGATCAAGGTGGCAGTATTATCAACATCAGCTCTGTTATCAGCACAAGTCCTCTCCCGAACTCGGCTATCTATGCTGGAACAAAAGGTGCTGTTGATACCATCACTGTAGGCTTATCTCGTGAACTAGCCGGGCGTAAAATTCGAGTGAACAACATTGCTCCTGGAGGTGTTGAAACGGAAGGCACGGTCACCGCGGGTATTGTTGGCAGTGAGCTCGAAAAGCAAATAATTGCGCAAACTCCCTTAGGCCGCTTTGGCAAACCTCAAGACATCGCCACCATCGCCCTGTTTCTCGCATCTGACGACGCTGGTTGGCTGACAGGTGAACGCCTTCAAGCATCCGGCGGATCCAGATAGTTTTATGTAAATTTTTAAAAGAGAGGAGAGGTTAAGAAATGGAACACTTGAACGGCGAAAACATAATGATCTTACTGTTGGCGGGATTTTCAGGATTTAATCTCTTCTTTAATTATGTAAATGGAAGCGACAATGAACTTGTTGAAATAAGACATTCCGATTACGCCCGTGCTTGCTCAAGCCGAGCGCGGGACGCTGGATAAGGCGGCGGGTATTAGCCCGCCAGATGAAGCCTTACTTACTGTGTTCAGCTGGCGCATTGAATTTCTCTTGAAACGGCGACCGGTCATTTGTTACGGCAAACTCTGACGTGACTAATGCGCCCCCATCGCAAGATTGAAATCAAACTCCGAGATCACCTCAACTCCTGCATCTTCCAGCAGGTCTTGCATATCAACTCGGGCATCCAGAAGCTTGTTCTCGTTGTCGCTAACGAAGCTCGTTTGAAGGATAACCTTCTTCACAGAGTCTTCCGCACCAACCACAACAACCGTGCCATTGATATCAGTAATAAAAACTCCGCCAAGTTCTTCGGACGTCGCCAAAAGTTCTTTGATGTGTTCTTTAATAAGTTCTGAGGCTTCAGTTTTAAATGACATAGTTTAGCTGCTTTCGTTCGAGCCGGATTCTAGGCAAAAAAAAACCCGCATCGCTGCAGGTTTGATATTTCTCTCAGAGGCTCATTTCCGGAGAAACTTCCATCAGAACGCATCCGATGAACAATATCTACTTCGGCTCTGCCGAAGTGAGACAGTAATTTTTTGATCGCCCAAAAGGGCGGGCAAAAAATTGGTAGTGAGAGGCGGACTTGAACCGCCGACCTACGGATTATGATTCCGTTGCTCTAACCAGCTGAGCTACCCCACCAACCGTAACGCAGACCTGTACATTACATACA
>JBBKWD010000031.1:0-13563 GCA_037968775.1 Bdellovibrio sp. | reverse complement strand
AGCAGAAGGCTTGATGCTAATGCCGCCGCAATCGAAAGTAAGGCCTTTGCCAACGAAAGCGACAGGCTTTTTAGAGGCGGCAGCGCCTTTGTATTCCATAATGATAAAACGAGGCTCTTGATCAGAACCTTGAGCTACGCCCAAAAGGCCGCCCATTTTTTCTTTCTTGATGCGAGCCTTATCCCAAACAGTGACTTTCAAGCCCGCAACACCTTTAGCAGCTTCAACAGTGGTGTTAGCTAAGATTGTTGGAGTCATCAAATTGCCAGGCAAATCACCTAGACGACGAGAGAAGTTCACAGTCGTTCCCAAGATGACACCTTCGTTGAATGCAGCTTTTACGGCTTTGTCAGTGGCATTCTTAGTCACAAGATGAATATTCAATTCAGATTTCTTGTCATTCTTTTTGGCAGATTTCAATTCGTCAAAAACATAAGATGTCATAACCAGGCCTTCTGCGACGGCACGAGCAAAGTCCGAAGCGTCTTTTTTAGCCATTGAAATGCCATCAAAGTGAATCGCCGCTTCAGAAACGCCCAAAGCCTTTAAGGCTTCAAATGCCGAAGCAGATGCTTGGCGAACAGTTTCGTGAGTGACTTCGTTTTCTTTTCCCAGACCAATGACTAGGACATGACGGAAGCCCATGAAGTTCATTTCACGATAAGTGATAGCTTCTTGATGTTTTCCTGTGATGGTTTTTTCGGTGATGGCGGCAGTCAATATTTTGTGAAGTTCAGAATGAGTCACTTTTCCGAGCTTATCTTTTTGCGAAGATGCTTTAGAAAACACGACCAAAGCCGGGCAAGTGAGTGCGTTGATATCCTTGTTGAGCAAGTTCAAAGTCATATAAACCCCTTAAAATGATTCAGTTTTATCAAGACAAATATGGTGTAGCATAGCAAGTTGAAGGGTCAATGCTTTTTCATAAAGTCCTAGGATAGGATTCCGATAGGTACAATGCATGAGACTTCAATTACCAACCGCAGGAGACAGCCGTGGCACTCATTCCATACGTCATCGAACAAACCTCTAAAGGCGAAAGATCTTACGACATCTATTCGCGCCTTTTGAAAGACCGTATTATTATTCTCGGCTCTGCCGTTACGGATGAGGTTGCAAATGCCATTATCGCCCAGTTTCTCTTCTTAGAGGTCGATAACCCGGAAAAACCGATACATTTGTATATCAACTCACCAGGTGGCAGTGTTTCTGCCGGTCTTGCGATCTACGATATGATGCAATTCGTAAAGTGTGATGTGGCGACATATTGCATGGGAATGGCAGCTAGTATGGGCTCTTTGCTTTTAACGGCAGGCTCAAAAGGCATGCGTTATAGTCTTCCGAATACTCGTATCATGATTCACCAACCACTTCTTTCTGGCGGTGGATTGTCGGGTCAGGTGACGGACATCGAAATTCACGCAAAAGAACTGATTAAAACTAAAGAGAAATTGACGCGTATTTACGAGACGCATACGGGTCGTGACTACGATACACTTGTCAAGGCAATGGAAAGAGATAACTTTATGGATCCGATTCAAGCCAAAGAGTTTGGTTTGCTTGATCACGTTGTTGAATCTAGAAAAGCGAAAAAAGGGTAATTGCAGATGACGGCTACTAAAGAAACAACAAACGGCACCTTGAGATGCAGCTTTTGTGGCAAAGGCCAAAAAGAAGTTAAAAAATTAATCGCGGGCCCAGGCGTTTATATCTGTGACGAGTGTATTGATCTTTGCAATGACATCATTGACGAAGAAAAAGACAGAGAAACGTCGGTAAAAGGAACCTTTAAAGTTCCCAAGCCAGCCGATATTCGCGCTTACCTTGACGACTATGTAATTGGTCAAGTTCAAGCAAAGAAGACTCTCGCGGTTGCAGTACACAATCACTATAAGCGTATAAATGCGACTTCAACTGGCAGCAAAAAGAATGTCGAAGTTGAAATGCAAAAATCAAATATTTTACTCATCGGTCCGACGGGTTCAGGAAAGACTCTTTTGGCGCAAACAATTGCCAAAATCTTGAATGTTCCATTTGCGATGGCGGATGCGACGACATTGACCGAAGCCGGTTATGTCGGTGAAGACGTTGAGAACGTGGTTCTGAATCTCTTGCAAGCTTCTGACTATGACGTTGAAAAATGTCAACGTGGTGTTATCTATGTCGATGAGATCGATAAAATTTCGCGTAAGTCAGAGAACCCATCCATCACGCGTGACGTGAGTGGTGAGGGTGTTCAACAAGCACTTTTGAAAATTCTTGAGGGAACTGTCGCGAACTTGCCGCCAAAGGGTGGTCGCAAACATCCGCAACAAGAATTTATCCAAGTGGATACGACGAATATTTTGTTCATCGTCGGTGGCGCCTTTGTGGGGCTGGATAAGATCATCGAACAAAGAACAACGAACAAGACGATGGGTATTGCCGCAGACATTCGAACTTCCGACGAAATCGAAAAAAGTGCGAACTTATTAGCTAAGGTTGAACCAGACGATCTTTCAAAGTTTGGTTTGATCCCAGAGTTTATCGGTCGTCTTCCGGCGATTGCAGTTCTGGGTCAGTTGGACGAAGACGCCTTGATGGACATTTTGACTCGCCCTAAGAATGCGATTGCAAAACAGTATCAGCGCCTCTTTAGCTTTGAAGGTGTAGAGTTGAAGTTTACTGAAAAAGGTTTACGTGCCGTTGCAAAAATGGCAATGAAGCGTAAAACCGGAGCTCGGGGACTTCGTGGTGTGATCGAGACTGCGATGTTGGACATCATGTACGACATTCCATCTCAAACGAATGTTAAAGAAGTCATCATTGACGAAGGTGTTATCAACGACGGCACACCACCTATGTTAGTTTATAAAACGGATGAAGAAATTCAGGCCGAAGAGGAAGCTAAAAAGAAGACCTCTGCTTAAACAGCGGTCTTTTAAAAATAGATTTTCTGAACCTCTTGCTCAACAAGGGGTTTTTTCTTTTTGAACGAGGTGTTGGGGATCATTATCTGCAGGGTTCGGCACCCGTTTTCAACCCTTAGCTGGGTTCGAGATTGAGGTCTTTCCTAAGAAGTTCTCCTAGGCTGTTAAAGTCCACAGGCTTGCTAATAAAGCGTGAGGCACCGAGATTCTCTGCCTTGTTACGAAACTCCACAGACTCATAGGCACTCACCATATAAACGGGAATTTTGCCATTCAGTTGTTTCACTTTTTGAAGCAGTTCAAAGCCATCCATATCCGGCATATTGATGTCTGTTAGGATAAGATCGGTTGCTGGGGATGCCTTGTCTTTTAAGTATTGAAGGCAGTCCGGGGCATTCAGGAATGAGACTAGATTCAGTTCGCCCATAGAGGAAAAAATTTTTTTCATTTTGAGTTTATAGAGTAAATGAGTATCGGCCTCATCGTCTACGATCACAATTTGGATCATTAGGTTTATCTTTCCTGGGTTGCAGGCAAGGACATTACAAATTCGGTCCATGCGCCAAAATCACTTGAGTATTTTAATGTACCCCCATGCCTCTGTGCAATATTAAAAGCCACAGTTAGGCCCAGACCGGCGCCTTCGCCAGGGGCTTTTGTGGTCAAAAAAGGGTCGAAAATTTTTTCGCCCAAGATGCCGGGGACGCCAACTCCGTTGTCCCGTACTGAAATCTCAACAGTGTCGCCTTTGAGGCTTGTTGAAATCGTGAGTTCCGGCACATAGTCTTTGTCTAACTGGGTCTTTTTCTCGAGGGCATAAATAGCATTTTCGATGACATTCCCCAGGGCTCTGGCCAGCGAGGTGGCATAGACGGGTACCATCAAATTGTCGCCTAATCGGTAATTCACCTTAGGGGGTAAAAAGCTCGAAGCTAACGAGCGATTGGTGATGGTTTGCTGATATGCTTTTTTGACAAGTTCATTGACGTCCGCAGTTTCCAGTTGATCACTGTCATGGCCGGAAAGAATTTGCATCGAACGAACAATTTGGTCGATGCGCTGGCTATGCTTTAAAATCACGCGGCTGACTTCGTGCACTTCACTGGGGTCGTCCGAGTCACTCAGAAGTTCGCTAAAATTTAAGACAAAATTAAGTGGGTTGCGAATCTCATGGGCCACGCTGGCGGTAAGGCTTCCCAGAGATGCCAATCGTTCCTGTGCTACGAGAGTCGCTTGCATGCGTTTGATTTGAAACATGGCCTTTTCAAGGCTTTCATTTTTGGTCGTCAACTGGCGAGTGCGCTCTTCGACCTTGTGCTCGAGGGCTTGGTTCAAAGTTTCAAGCTTATCGTAGGCTTCCAAAATATCAGTTCGAAACTGATTGATCGAAGCGACCAAGATATCCAGCTCGTCCTCCCTTGGATGTTCACGGCGCTTTAGAATCAACGGAGTGTTGTTGCGAATATCCCCTTGGGCCGCTCGCAATCGCAGGAATTGCGCGATACTGCGAATGTGTACAACTAGAATTTGATTAAAGATGAAATACAAAAAGAAAACCACGATGGCGGTTTTACCCGCCTGGCGAATAAAGATCCAAATGGCTTCTGTGAAATACTTTTCCCGTAAACTCTTAACGTCCAATTCGACATCCAACGAGCCCAGAACTTCGTTGGTATTTTTGTGAAAAATTTCAAAGCGTTTGTAACTGTCTTCAGAGGGGTCGGACTTACCAGACTCATAAATAATTTTGCTGTCTGCGCTGAGCTTCAGATAACCAACACCTTGCAAACGACTAAGTCCATCCAGCTGAATTTCCAACAGTCGAGTGTCATAGGACCACAAGTGTTCGGCCATGGAATCCAGATAGGAATTTTTAATAATAGCAAAATTGTTTTGTAACTTATCAAAGTCTCTTTGGTAATCCATGAAGAGCTGAAAGGCAGTCAGTATCAAAGTTGCAAAGGAACTCACCGCCCAAGTCGCAATAAGCAACTTTAGCGACAGGGAGTTTGTGCGAAAATTTTTCCACTTTGTTTTCAGAGATGTCACACAGCACTTATCGAACATATCAGTCCAAAAGGGCATGAATATTTTGGCGGTAGCTATTACAATTAGGAAAGGTTCTCGTCTTGACGCGTTTATTAGAAAACTTTTCAGCTTAGATTTGGCAAGCTTTTTTTGCATAAAAAAGAGGCACGAACAGGCTTATAGCGGTTATAAAAGGGCTAGTCTCTTTTCGCATCGATATATTTACTTCCCAGCAATCGTACACATAGTTAGACTGAGAATAGGTTCGGGAAGTTAGTATGGATATTAACCAGTCTCCGAATCACTTGTGTCTCAGACTCAAGGCTCGATAACCCACAGGGAGGGAATGGAATATGAGCGAGGGAAAAGGTCTACAATTACCACTTTTGCCCCTAAGAGATCTCATCATATTTCCGCACATGATGATGCCGTTGTTCGTAGGTCGGGAAAAGAGCATCAACGCTCTCGAAGAAGCTATGAGCAAGCAAACGGACATCGTCTTGTCGGCGCAAAAGGATGCGAAAACCAATAACCCCGAGCCAAAGGACATTTACTCCATTGGGACCATCGGCACGATCATTCAGCTTCTCCGCTTGCCGGATGGAACTGTAAAGGTTCTTGTTGAGGGCAAACGCCGCGTAAGGATTAAGAATTTCGTGAACAACGAAAACTTCTTTGTCGTTGCCTGCGAGCCTATCGATGAGGAGTCCGAGAACATCGTCGAGGCGCAAGCCTTGGTTCGATCGGTCAAATCGACCTTCGAAACTTACGTCAAACTGAACAAGCGCATTCCGCCAGAGATCTTAATGCGAGTTTCGACTATCGAGAGTCCAGGGGAGCTGGCCGACATCATCGTCGCGCAACTGAACTTGAAGCTTGAAGATAAACAAGCTGTGCTTGAGATCTTGGATCCAGCAAAACGTTTGGAACATTTGTTGAACCTGATGACGGGTGAGATTGAAATTCTCGAGGTCGAGAAAAAGATCCGCACACGCGTGAAGAAACAAATGGAGCGCTCTCAAAAAGAGTACTACCTAAACGAACAGATGCAGGCGATCCAAAAAGAACTTGGTGAAAAAGACGACTACCAAGCAGAACTTCAAGAGCTTGAGATCAAATGTAAGAACAAAAAGATGAGCCAAGAAGCCAAAGACAAGGTCATGAAAGAGGTTAAAAAACTCAAAATGATGTCACCTATGTCGGCAGAGGCAACAGTCGTTCGAAACTATATCGACTGGATCCTTTCTTTGCCTTGGCAGGACTACTCAGAGGAAAAACACGATATCAAAAATGCGCAAAACATTTTGGATAACGACCACTGGGGATTAGAAAAAGTAAAAGACAGAATTTTGGAATATCTTGCAGTACTTTCGATCTCTAAAGACATGAAGGGTCCAATTTTGTGCCTTGCAGGTCCTCCGGGGGTTGGTAAGACTTCACTGGCAAGATCGATTGCAGAATCTTTGAATCGCAGCTTTGCACGCATCTCTTTAGGTGGCGTCAGAGATGAGGCTGAGATCCGTGGTCACAGAAAAACTTATGTGGGCGCGATGCCAGGTAAGATCATTCAAGCTTTGCGTAAAGTAGACAAAGGAAACCCATTGGTTCTTTTGGATGAAATCGACAAAATGGCGAATGACTTCAGAGGTGATCCATCAGCAGCGATGCTAGAAGTTTTGGATCCAGAACAGAATTCAACGTTCCAAGATCATTATTTGGAAGTTGAGTACGATCTTTCCAAAGTAATGTTCATTGCAACAGCGAACAGTTTGCACACGATTCCACGTCCTTTGCTGGATCGTATGGAAATCATCCAGCTTGAAGGTTATATCGAGCAGGAAAAGTTCAATATTGCAAAGAACTACTTGGTGCCAAAGCAAATCGAGAACCATGGTTTGAAAGAGTACAAAGTTTCTCTTCAAGACGGGACGATTCGCGATATTATCCGCTACTACACTCGCGAAGCAGGTGTGCGGAATCTAGAGCGCCAAATTGGAAATGTTTGTCGTAAAGTCGCAAAAGACATAGTTATGAATCAAACTTTGTCTGACTTTAAGATTGATAAAACTGAAAAGAAAACGGCTAAGAAAACAGCTAAAACGGCGAAGGGTGCCAAAGCAACTAAGGACCAAAAAGGGAATTATGTTGTCTCACCAACGAAGCTAGTTGAGTTGTTAGGTGGTCATAAGTACAAGTTCGGAATGATCGAGACAGATAATGAAATCGGTTTGACGAATGGTATGGCTTGGACGGAAGTCGGCGGAGACCTCTTGGCCGTGGAAGTAAGTGTAGTTCCTGGAAAAGGAAAATTCACAGTTACAGGTCAATTGGGCGATGTCATGAAAGAGTCTTGTGCCGCAGCGATGAGTTATGTGAGATCACGCGGTCCTTTGTTCGGTTTGGACAAAGAGTACTTTGCAAATATCGATGTGCACATCCATTTGCCAGAGGGCGCAGTGCCAAAAGACGGTCCTTCAGCGGGTATTGCTTTAACAACTTCGATTGTTTCAGCAATTATGAAAATCCCGGTGAAGAGAGTGGTTGCGATGACAGGCGAAGTTTCCCTTCGTGGTCGGGTGATGCCGATCGGTGGATTGAAGGAAAAAGTTTTGGCTGCTCACCGCGGTGGTATCAAGATGATCATCTGTCCGAAAGAGAACGAAAAAGATCTCAAGGACATCCCTAAGGAAGTGATGAAAGACTTGAAAGTCATCCTCGTGGATCACGTCGACCAGGTATTGATTAACGCTTTGGACATCAAAAATCCAAAAGAGTTATTCAAAGTGCAAAAAGAGCGCGAGTTCGGAATCAAGGCCCAATACACAGGCCAACAAACCGTCCCGCACCAAAGACACTAAAAGGTACCTGCTTCCTATCGTATCGAAAAAGTACCGGGTTCTCGAAAGAGGACCCGGTTTTTTTATGTCCACGGACGATTTCAATTCTATCTCCCAGATTACAAACATATAGTTAATTATAAAGTTTGTGAGGGGACCTTCTGATGCGACCAACTGTCTTTTTACTATTAGCGCTTAGCTTCAATCTCTCATACGCGAAGACATTATTAAAGAAAAAGTAGAAAAACACCTTAAGGGAGTGAGTCCTCATTCCACTTCGCAATCCACCCGAACCGTAACCGTGCAATGATACCAATAGCTAGCGCCAGTCACTATGCGGGGTTGGTGTTTGCAAGTCGAAGTGTAAGATGCCAACTCTTTCAAAAGCGACCCTCCGGCTTTACTGCATTCACTCAATGCTTGGCGATCCGCCAGAGCTTTCGCATAAGACTTAATATAATTGATCATCCAGTCATCAGTCGGCTCGCAGTACCCGCGATTTTCACCGCTGGCTACAACAGGAATCCACTGTTTAGAAAAGGCCGGGGGAGCCAGCAAAAGAAATGAAAACAGAAAAGAAAAAACCTTCACAAGCGATCTCCTATAAGAATTCATATCCTAAAACGAAGGCTTTGCTCAAGACCCTTGCCGATGCTATTTATCGAAGGCCTGTTAACAAAAGCTAGTCGCGGAACCAAATTCCCAATCCCGAGTCAGATCCGGCAATGTATTCCGGAAAATCGCGAGAATAAGAATCTGTGGAATAGTAATTTTTGTACTTAAGCACATTCGTTAGATAGGGATTAGCAAGGTCAATCAAGTTCAGGACATGAACGTATCCAGCAACAGAACTCTTGGCGAAAGCGTAATTTTCTCCGACCAAGCGAAGCCACGGGGACTTGAAAATATGTCGACCCGTGCTGCGTTCGATCAGTGTGGCTTCTTCGCGAGTCCCGGCAACGAAGTAGTTCTTATTGATCGAGCGAGTTCCCTCGGGCACGCGAATGGGGGTGACGCGATCAGAATCCAGGCTAAAGAAAGTCATCTGACCTCCGCGCATCGAAAAGCACTGTATATAGGAAAGACCCGGGTTGTTACAAAAGTCGCCCAGCTTTTCTGCAGAGGTAAATTCCAAATTCTTTGAGACAGAAAAATTCTGCGTTCCGTTTTTAGACATCAAAACAGCGTGCGTAAAGTTTTTGGAAGCCCACAGCAAGTGCCCAGAAGTTTTAGTCACGATCAGCTTGTCCGTACCTTTTTCAATCGCAATAAGCGGGTGCAGTCGAGCACCAAAGAAATAGTAGGAATCCGCAAGAAAGAAGTTGTATTCATCTGTCTCCAAACTAACGGGAAACAACTTGTGATCAGCAACACTATAGAGTCCAACTGCTTTCTTTGCTAACCACAGCCCGCTACTAACTGCAGACCACTTGCCGGCCAAGGTCTCCTTAAGATCCCATTGCTGACTCTGTTCATTCAGTTGCAGAACTCGGGTCTCCTGCCCGTCGAAATAAGCAAAATAGTTCTCTTTCGCCATCACCGCCTTAGCAGTGCTCGCCCACGGCAAGGTCGCAGGCTTGAAGGCTTGAGACTCAAGATCAAATACCTTAAGCTCGCCCGCAACGATAACCGCCACCCAAGGTCTTCCCGAAAAAAGACCGACAACTTTTCCATCAATATCCACAGACTGACCCGTTTGAGTATCCATGACCACAGAGTTACTGCTGGCAGCTAGAATCCAGCGGTCTCCCAAGGCGGTTGCCCAAGAGCTCGGAAAGTCCACGGCAAATACCTTTTGTTGCAAGCCCCACTGATTCTCAAAACTTGCCTTCGGGTTGGAGCTCATCTGTGGAGATCGCAATAAGAAGTCCCCTAAGGTCCAAGCCTGTCCACGCAAAGAATAAAGATTTTCATCAGCAGAATTTTGCAAAAGACGAACCACGTCCTTCGGCAACTGGGACGCTCCGGCCTTGATATAGGCCATGCGATCGCGCAACTCGCTGTCAATTTTGTCAGAGCTATGCTGCTCCCACAAAGTGGTTCCATAAGCACAGTTTTTATTGCGACAAGCAGACTCAGATCGAGTCAAAAACTTTTCGCGCTCTGAAAGTTTGGATCTCAAGAACTGAAACTGTTGGTCTTTCCAAGAATGCAATCCTCCACTCCAGCGCGCTTCAACAGTATCACGTGGATCTGAACTATAAACAGAATTTTTCCAATTCCAAATAAGTGATTTTAGTGGCCACCCAGTGCCCTCCAGATCCAGGACCACTTTATCAGCCCAAGTGGACCCCTCTTTTACAGGTAAATTCTCATAGGTCGAAATTTTTCCCGAGATGCGACTGTCGCGTGAAGGCGTGCTCCAGTTCTCATAACCCGCACTGCCGGGTTTGCAATCGATTTTCTGGCACTTCGCAAAGCCTTCCTTCACGATGTCGATGCGCGCGGTGAAGAGTTCAAAAATATCTTTCGCCAAGTACTCCGAAATACTTTCGGGCTCACTCGGAACACCAAGCTTGTCAAACAGGGCAATGGTAAAGTCTTTGTCTGACTTAAAGGAGTACTGCTCTTCTGAAAACCCCGGCATGGCAGAGGCTTTCAAAAGCGAGATGCGCGAAGAATTTTTCACCGCCCAACGAAAACGTAAGATCGCTGTTTCATTCTTTTTCGGAAAATCTGCAAACAATAAAGAGTCCATCAACTGGCGGACTTTGCGAGGCACCGTCGAATTCAAAGTCAAAAAGGGCAATCCGGAGTTTGCTCCCAACCAATGGATAACCTGCGTGTGCCCGGAGCTATCGTGCAAGTTCAAGTTATAGCTTCCAGATTTTAAAGCATCGCGATTCAAAGCCACGGGGAAAGAGTCATCCCACAGCGTATGAGTATAAGTTAAACCCAGTAAATAATTTAGAGCCGCACGGAAGCGCTTATCATCTGTCCATTTCGCGGCCGTTGGCAATTTGGCCCAAGCTGAGCGCACGGTTTCATTGGTCATCAAAACATTCGAACCACCTAAAATATTAGCCGCAGGCAAGCCGTGAATACGAGAAAAAACCCAACGCAAAGAATAGGCGACGTCGGCGCAATCGGTGGCGATATTGTTTTCCACAAAGAAATCAACACTGACCTCGTTTTCAATCCAGGCGGCATATTTATTCTCCCATTCATCTGACCATTGATTGGTTGTGATCCATAAAGCACCCGTAGCCATTTGCGGTTGTAGACTTAAGGTTGTTAACGAAGAGACAGGAGATTTCTTTTGAAGCTTGAGGAGTTCTTGCTGCGCCAACTCTTGCGAAGGATAATATTTTCTTTCAAGAACTTCGGGCCAGCCGTCAGTGGCTGTGCCAATTTCTTCAACAATCCATTGGCTTTCTTCGCTGCGAACTTGAAGATGTGTTTTAGCAAAGGCCGCAAAAGGTGAAAGCACAAGAAATAGGGCGACGAATCGAAGTAATCGATGCAGATGTTGAATCACGCTGAGCTCCCATAAAGATGTTAATCTACATAAAATCCTAACGTGAAGTTTCGGACGCTCACAGACAATTTCACATTTTTACTCCATCAGATTCCGTAGCCCGCCGAGTCAATCCGGTAATTACCACCTCATTTCATTAAGTTTCTGAAATCAATTCTCAACATGCTTAAAAAGACAGCAAAAATTTCGGTCATGCATTGACGTAATCCTGACATTCTGACAAAACCTGACCCTTGCCACGCTGGCAGATTTTTTTGGAGCACAATTACCCTATGAATTCATTCGACAGCACTTTTGAGCTCGGTAAACTGTATAGCGATCGCGGGGAGTTCGTGCCAGCAATGGCATACTTACGTGAATCAGCTGCAGGATATTTTGCCGAGAAAAACTTCTCTCAATACCTCAAGTGCATGAACTTGCTTTTGCGGATCCATGCGGAACGTGAAGAAATTGAAGAGATCAATTCCACTAAAGAAAAACTTCAGGACTTGGTTCTGAAGGAAGGCTTTGAGCTAAATTCAAAGACCTATTATACGCTTGCGATCTGCGCTTCTAATAAAGGTCAATTCGATACCTCTTTAGACTATTTGCAAAAGGCTTTGGCTATTGCTCTTGCGAACGACAACAAGGAAGACATTTGCAACGCAATTTTCGGCCTGGCAATGTGTTACTCTGCTCCACCGATTGCTCGATATGCTGATGCTCTTAAAGAGATCTACAATCTTGAAGTATTCTTTCAAGTTTACAACCTTCCCGAGCTGCGCGTTTCGGCACTCATTTTGAATGGAAATATCCTGGCGCAAATGAAAAAGTACGAAGAAGCGGTGACGGTTCTTTGGAAAGCTTATGATGCGATCAAAGAAACTCGTAACGTGATCAGCGCATCTTATTTGATGATTCAAATGGGCGATGTGTATTTCGAAATGGGTGATAAAGACCTGGCGCGTGTTTATCTATCGATGGCGCAAAGATCGATTGACGAGAAAAACCATATCCGTCTAGCTAAGATCGCTCAATTCTATGCCGACAAGCTGGGTACAGAATCACAGTCAAATTATGATCTTATTTTTGACGAAGCCAATCATGCCGTGACAGAGAAAAAGCTGGGTAAAATCGATTTCAAGAATCAGTTTATCTTGCTCGATCTATTGCGATTGTTTGTTCAGAATCAAGGTCACATTTATTCGAAAGAATATCTTGTTGAAAACGTTTGGAAGCAACCTTACGATCCAGAAGTTCATGACAATAAGATTTACGTGACAATCAAACGTTTGCGTAAAATGATCGAACCGGATTACGAGAAACCGAAGTACATCTTCAGAGCGAAGAACGGTTACTATATGAACAAAGCGGCTCGTGTCCATGTTGAGCACTAAGGGGGGGATGATGTTACGATATATATTGTTAGCAACTGCGATTAGCATTTCTTCTCTTGCACTGACGTCACAAGCGCACGCTCAGTACCAGGTTTACAGCCAGGACGAAGAGCACATCACTCCGACATCTGATACGCGCCCAGTTCCATGGCCGTGGTCACGTGCTCAACCTTTCCCTTGGTTTGATATCCAGGGATTGTGGAAAGTGGAGCAAGATGATTTTATTTCTTATTTTACTTTCAGAGTCGTTAAAGAGCGCGCCACAGGCGAGCGTCAATTACGTGTAAAACAAATTGATGGTTTAAATTGCCGTGAAATCGCAAACGGCGTGGGTGTGGCAGTTGGTTCCGAAAGAAGCCAACGAATCCTGGCTCGTATGAAGAGCAAGGCTGGAACGGATTACCGTGTACAGATCACAGCTTTTGCAGAGCAAGACTCCCCAGAAAGACCGCTTCAGGGCAATATTCCTGTACAGTCGGTGATGGTGGTTTCGATCAGTTCTGCAGATGGCCCAAGGCCGATTTCGACCCCTGTTCATATGCAAATTATGAAGGTTTCGGGATATCAGGATCTGAGCCCTTGCCGGGAAGATCTGAAAAAGTAAGAATTTTTAAAAAAGATATTGCCAGATTGGATGGATCATTGCTAAACAATGTCCTTCCAAGCTCACAGGGAGTTAGCTCAGTTGGTAGAGCGCCACCCTTACAAGGTGGACGTCGCAGGTTCGAATCCTGTACTCCCTACCATTTTTCCTAAAAAAATGGCCAAAGAATAAACCGCCCCCGTGGCGGTTTTTTCGTTTCCCCCCAAGGGTACGGACTTCCTTTTGGTAGCAAAGCTGCGTTAAAATCGCCGTTTTCCGCGCCCGAACGGACTTCAAATCTAACCTAATTTACTTGAAATTTTTGACGCTGTGTCGCTACCAAAAGGAAGTC
>JBBKWD010000030.1:0-29255 GCA_037968775.1 Bdellovibrio sp. | reverse complement strand
AATTTGAGTTCTGAGTGCCGGATGATGGGTTTCCATCAGTTCCGGTTGCTTTGTATTGTTCTTTGGTTGGGGCGTAAAGTCCTAGCTTGATCTTCGTTGGGTGGATTTCGATGAATTTCACTAAGTTTGTGAAGATCGGTCTTTGCTTTTCCTTCGGAGCCTGTTCTAGGTTTTGCAAAACATTTTCTATTTTGGCTTTTAGGCCCTCTTGGTCAACTTCTTGACCGCGTAAATCTATTTCTTTTGTTTTTAAGTTTTCTTTCGCTAACTTCAGGTCGTTTAATCGCGCACTCATTTGCTTGATCTGCTCATAGAAGGCGTCTGCGGGAACTTCCGGCGGAAGCTCTGATATTCTTTGCACAAGGTTGCTGATGCGCTTTGAAGTTGTTTGGATTTCTAGTTCCAACTTCTTGGCCTGTATTTGCACTTCGGGCAATTCACTTGTGGCCTTTGATTGATAGATCTCAATCCACTTGGTGATGAGGCTTGAGTCATTCAGCAAAGTCCTTAATGACCTTGTGACGATCTCTTCAAGCCGTGGGGCTCGGACGTTTTTGATCTGGCAGGTCTTCGCATGATCCTTTTGGAACGGGTTCTTGATTTGCGCATGGCCGTAGTAGTGATGTTTCTCGACTCTGCCTGTGCCTGACTTTCCGCCCAAGGGTTTGTGGCACTCACCGCATTGAACAAGTTCGGTTAATGGGAAGGGATATTTCTTCCACGTCTCGGGCTTGTAGCGATTTTTGTTTTTACTCAGACGCTCTTGGACTTTGGAAAAGGTCTCTTCGTCAATGATTGCGGGCCAGACGGCTTTAATCGTCTCTATCCTGCCATCTTTGTAATGGACATCTTTGAGCCCTAAGTATGTTTTGTTTGTGAGGAGTGACTGCAACGTCCCGACCGTGAAGGGCTTACCGCCTTTTTCTATGCCATGCTTATTCGTAAAGGCTTTATTGCAAATTCCTTGTTCTGTCAGTGCCCTTTGAGTCTTACGGACGGTTTCTTGCTCTAAGAACGTCATAAAGATCTTTTGCACAAGGCGGGATTCTGCTTCGTTGATGACTAGCTCGCCTTTGTTTTTGGGATTTCTATTGTACCCTAACGGAATTGTGCCGCCGTTAAAAAGTCCACGCTTAGATCGCGAAAGCCAATTGGCGGCGATCCGTTCAGACGTTTGCATGCGTTCATACTGGGCATAATTAATTAAATTAAAGACCATCATTTCTCCACTGGCCGTGGTCGTGTCGAAATTTTCACGGAGCGTGATGAAGCTGGCTTTGTGATGCTTTAATAGTTCCCAGACTTCACAGAAGTCTTTGATGTTGCGATTGAGCCGCGAAAGTTCCGTCGCTACGATCAGATCAATTCGACCTAACTTCACGTCGTTAAGAAGACGTAAAAACTCAGGCCGGCCCTTCATGTTCTTGGCTGACTTTCCTTCGTCGCAATAAATATCAACCAAGGTTCCCCAGTTGGATTCTCTTTTGTTTTGAAATTCTATGAACTCGATCAGACGGCATCTTTGCGATACCAATGAGCCCTCTTGGATTCGGGCTTGCTCTTCCGAGGACACACGGATGTAAATTCCCACTCTTTTCATTAGGCAGCCTCCTTCATTGCTGAAGCTGTACTTGCTGATTGCCCTTGAGTTTCCTGCTGTTTTAGGAGCCGGTCAATTTCAAGAATGGCCTTTATTAGCTGCACAACTTTTGTTTCGAATTCAGATCGTTTTAAATGCACCTCTATAATTTCTAGCTCGTAGTTTTTAAGTCCTACATCTTGCATCAATTATTTTTAACCTTCATAAATAGCACCTCCATTTTTTGATTGATTGTTTTTTTGCAGATCTCCTCCTCTCTTTTTTTCTAGTTCTCTTACTTCGTATTATTACTAATCACCTCTTAATTTTTTCTTATCCTGTCCATTCCATTTTCTTGTTTCCTGACCACTTTCCATCGAAGAGGGGGAGTGGTCAGGAACGCTTGCGAGAGAAAATGGAATGGACAGGACTTCGGATTTGCAAATCGTTCTGATGAGTTATAAAGTTTTTACCTGCTCACCCCTTATCTTAAAAAGCGCGGACGCTGTTCCGCCTTTTTTCCGCGCCTTATGGAACTTTCGCCTTTCACCGTTTTCATTCAGTTCAGATCCTCAAGGAAGTAATTTTGTTAAGACCTTTCAATTTTTTTGAATATCGTTTTCCTTTTTCTCTGCTCATCTCTTCCTTAAGTAACTTAAAAGTCATCTCGTTACTAATTATTTCAAGACTCGTTCCAAGCCCACCTCGGCCTCCGGTTCGTGACCACCTTCAACCACTTGTTGGGTGGGGGTGGTCACGAACAACGCCAGTTGAGGAGGACGAGGTGGGCTTGGGCTCATTGCTTTGAATTTATTTTGGAATTTTAGTTTTAAGCCTTGGAATTCCGTGGAAAATCCGTGGACGAGTTTCCATGAATTGTCCACGTTTTTTTTGATTCTAAACCAGCAAACTCGCGGAAAAATGGCGGACAGCTTTCCGCCGTTTTTCCGCGCATTTTCCGATCTTAAAATCAAAAATTTCCGGATAAACTACGGACGACTATCCGGTTTTTTATCCGGCCACCTGCTCGACTTTTCTTCGATGCAAGTGACCTCCATTTTTGTTCAAGTTCTCAATACCTAAAAATACGAAAATCCTCCTTTCACGCAGCACCGCTAAATGGGATTACATCACGATCTATACCAGGAAATTTTCATTAATTTGAACGTCACCTAAGTGACTGAATTGCTATTAATATTTTTAATCCTTGGTCGCTTGCATGGGGAAAAGTAACATGGCGGGATTCCGCCATAGAAATATTTTCGAAGTCGCAGAATCATTGGTGATTTTTTTATTTTTTGGACTGGCGGATTTCCGCCGGGAGTGGCGGTAACCCGCCATGTGAAAAGAAGAAGGCGCTGATCTTTTAGATGTCAGCGCCTTCTGGAAATATGTTTGGCTATTTCACTAGAGATAAGTGCTTTTTTATATAAGCTTACTTTTCTTGAGAGCAATAGATTGTAACCCACGTCGGTGCCATTTCATTACCATACTTGTCCTGACCACCAGTGTCTTTCTCGATTTGTTTTATGGTTTTCTCTGTTAGACGAACCGTGATTTTGATTGAAGTTCTTTGAATTGATTTACTCTTTAGTGCATCCTCAAAATCAGGTACTTCTTTTGATAATACAATATCTTCGATACTGCCTAAAATCGTGTGCGATAATTTATCCAAGACGAAAATGCTTCCCGTCACATCAGGACTTTCATCAGAGCGATCAATAGAACCAACAAATTTGATGTATTTATCATCACCTTCTGCCCACGCGAACTGATGTCCTTCAAAAGCTTTAGGTTTGAAAGGTGTACGAACTTCAAGTTGCTGTTCGTATACCATAGCATAGCTTCCACGCTGCGGCCCATAGCCATTCAGCATTGGATCGTAATATTGAGCAGCACATCTAAGGGTTTTGGCTGGGGTCGAAGCCGCTAAAGCCATTGGGCCAATTAAAAGAGTTGTTGCTAAGACAAACAAAGTTTTCATTTAGGTCTCCATGTTACATGTTACATATTCCATATGGACGTTGCTTAATGCGATAAACATTCCAAGATGATTGCTTGATTATCTTGCGCTGAAGTGAGCAGTTGTACACGGATTAGACATAAAGTTGAATTGAATGAGTTAAATTGAGTTGGAAAATCGCGGACTTGCGTGCTTGCGTGTGTATATGTTTTCTTCTGTAACAAATAAGGGCATCTCTAAGAGCCTGAAATGTAATATATTCGCACTGGCTTATTGATTACCAGCTGTCGCGGCCTTATCCAGAAAATTTGGTATCGGTCACACTAGGGAGACGCCAAAGGCCAAGCCCCTAATGGCCAACATTACAGGCGATCATAGCCAGCGGCAGAATTGTCTGGTTATGAAGCCAACGCCAAGATTTGCCGCTGAGACCCCAAAAAGATTGGGTTTGATGAACAGTTCTCACTCTGCTTTGGTTATCCATCGTTGACTCTTAAAATCTATTCTTTGTCGAAACTTTAGACAATCCTTACTTTTTTTCCCGTGGCATAAATCCGCCACACAATGTGGCGGAAAATCTAGCAAAATAAGATGCTCACTCTTATTATGAGCCGCGATGCAAACACAAGATACCTCTAAAAATTTTCATTTGAATGATCAGCAACGATTGAAGTTTAAACTTTGGTTGCAAAAGCAGTTTACAGACCGTTGCCAGAAGAACTCGCGCTATTCCTTACGAGCCTTTTCAGGACTTATCGACTTGGATGCATCTACAGTTTCACAAATTCTTGCTGGAAAAAGAGCGCCCTCCCAAAAAGCTATGATGAAAATTTGCGAAAAACTTTCGGCGACACCAAAAGATCTTAAAATGTTGGGAGTGGCCGAACTCGAAGAAGGCAGTGATGAATTTTACCAACTTTCGGCAGACACATTTTCAGTGATGGCTGATTGGTATCACTTTGCCATACTAGAGTTGACCTTTGTGAAGGGATTTAAAGCCGAAGTAAAATGGATTGCCCAGCATCTGGGAATTTCTCAGTTAGAGGCTAAAATGGCGATGGAAAGATTGATCCGTTTGAATCTACTCGCTCCTAAGAAACAAACTTTGGTAAAGACGCAGAAAATGTTAACGAATCACACCGGTCTCAACACTTCTGGTGCCCGCAAATCGTTGCAGAAACAATTGATTTCCAAAGCTCTGGTTGCTGTGGATGAAGTTCCACAAGAAGACAAAGATATTACTTCGATCACAATGGCCATTGATCCGAAAAATCTGGATCGAGCTCGCGAAGCCATTAAAAGGTTTAGACGAGAACTATGCTCTCTTCTGGAAGAGGGCGAACAAAGCCGGGTTTATAATCTCGGCGTGCAGCTTTATCCTATTTCAAAAAAAGACGAGGACGCTATATGAAAACAACCACTCTATTAACGACATTATTTATTAGCTGTGTAGCGCTGGCAGAAAAACCAAGCTTGGCAACAAAGCTTACGTTACCAGCAAAGACATTTAGCTCGAAGGTGTTCAGCGCATCTACAGGTGGCAGTGAAGGCACTGGTGGTGGTGACCCTTGTGAGGATCGTATTAAGAATGTTCGTGATGACATCAGATCTTGGATTCTTAACGGCGGGGCAAAAAATCTCAAGCTTGGCATTGGGATGTCGGTAAAATCATATGAAGAGAAAATGCTTTTTGCCATGGAATCCACAAAGATCGAATGCGTTGGGCCAGGCGATAAGCAGCATCCAGTGAAAGTTAACGGAACTGCCAAAGTCTGCCGATTTGATAAATTCAGGTCAGGTTCTCGAATCACTTGCGACGTCACGAAGTTTCAAGGCCTTGGCGAAGCTGATCAGTATATGTTGGTGCATCACGAATACGCCGGAATAGCTGACATTGAAAAACCAGATGGCGATGATTCCAATTATGCTGTCTCGAACCAGATTTCTGCTTATTTAGTTGATCAAGTTGTAAAACGATTGGCGGTTAAAACTTTACCACCACAAGGCCAATGGCAAGAAGTTCGTGGTGGCAGTGGTGCAGTGATTTCTCAGAGATTTCAAGATGCTTTGTCGCGAACGAATTTCGCTGATTGCGAAAAAAAGCTTTATGGACCTGCCCATCTGGAAGAACCAAACGTCTGCGAAGGAAGCAGATACTGGATGGTTACGGGGTATATTTTGCCCAAAGAAGGGAATAAACAAATCATCGAACGTGGTTGGGAAGATTTACCTGAACTGGCTGATGTAGTCCCGCATGAAACAGGGGGAGTTACGAATGTTAAATTCGGTCTTTTTAATTGCAATGGAAAAGGCATGGCAGAGTACTCTCAACTCTTTATTAGCAGAGATACAAAGTCAGGTTCAGAGGTTATTAAAGGCCAACTCTATGAATTCCAAATGAAAACTCGTGGGGATACACCCAAGAGAGTTCATCTTGAATCGACCTACTACCTTGATCCAACCTCGGCTTTCGTAAAAAAAGCTATTTTTAGAGTGGGTTTGTTTTATAAAAAGAATGTTGGCTTGCCGTCCAGCCCGAAATGGGTTGATGACTTCATGCCCATTCAAACTTTCGCATGTAACAGCAGTAATAATTCAAACTAATTGCGGACTCTATCTTCCGTATTTTTGGTAAGTAAACTTAAGGAATAATTATGAATTACGTCACCGTAGCATTAGTAGGTATTGTTTTAATGACAGGTACTTTCGCCAAGGCCTCTGAAAAATGGGGAACAGTTTATTGTTCTTTATTAGCAGGTGGCTTCCCGGCGGTCGCTAGTGCCAGTGAAGAGCTCACAAGGAAGGACTCAGGTAAACGCCTGGTCATTTCAGGCAACGGGTACTCCTGTGAAGCCTCAGGAATCATTTTCGAGACTAAGGAGGGCGATCAAACCTGCTACGAGCCCGGCATCGCGGAGCCCTCGATGGGCCTTCCTTCAGGAGCTAAAGTGACTCTTTATAACAACCGAGATTTTAGTTCGAGCCTCGGCTCTGCTGATGGATACAGTTGCGAGTGTATTGTAAAGCTGGAGCGCTCGCTGAAAATATGCCAACAGGCCTTTTAAAGAAGCCATCTCGCTGTAACTTTTTAAAATAGGAGAAACTTATGAAACTTTTAATCGCTGTAATCACACTCTTTGTAGCATCAACTTCAATCGCTCAAGACATGTGTAATGAAAAAAACTTAGCTCTTGATGCACTTGAGCAACAACTGCATGTAGAAAGTGGCATTGAGAATCTTGACTCCATTTACTTAATCGGCCCAGCCGTTGAATCTGATAGGACCTTTTCCTTCACGATATTTGATAGATTTGGCGAAGAGTTCAAAAATGGTGGTCTGCTTAGTACTTATGAAGTCAACAAGGCCAACTGTTTGGTGAGTCAATTGAACACGGTCCAATTGTCACCTTTTAAATAGTGACTCTAAACTCCTACTATCTGTCCCGTGTTTTGCCTGCCAAAACACGGGATGAAACGACCAGGCCGTTTTCCGCAAAATCAAGAAAACCTGCCTTCTTAGTTTTTCTCCTTAAAAAATCGCGGCGATCCCCAATTCGACGCCCGAGACTCATGTGCCAACTTAATAGTCGCGATTTGAACCTGCCGAGTGAACTTATCCAAGTTACCCATTAGGGCCGCCGCCAGTACAACCACGACAGCAAAATCAACGAGCTTTTCCATGACTTCTTCTCCTTTTAGTTTTTTGGTGAAATATTCTGACGAACAGAGGCCCCGATGGCATCCGCCACTTTGTGGGACGACCCAAACTTTTTAACTAATTGCAGCAATTCAACGGAGGAAAGCCCCTTGGGCTCAGCGATCTCATCGAATTCAACTTGAATGATGGCCTGAGGTCGAAATAAAGTGGCTTCCGAGGTAGAGAGAACGTTCTGGCGCGGTTCTTCTACTTGTCGGTCTTGCGCACCAACTAACTGATTGTCCGATCCGTGACAAACTCTCAAAAAGCTATCACATTACACAGGCCATAAGCCCTACCCGGCCTCTCGCTAAAGGCAAGTTGAATGTAGCACGCAGCTTGAATTGAATTGTTCTTGCCTCTGCAGACTCAATTAAAAGCAATGTCGCACTATTTCGCCTCGATCTTAAAAGCGTGGCTTTGATGTTAGTCCAGTCCTCTTGCAATGCTTTCCATCACACAGCCATATACATCTTCGCGAAGCACTTTTGTATAAACACTTTCACATTGACGGTACTTCAATTTACATTCAGCTAGAACATTACTTTCTACGAAATCAGCAAGACCGCGATTGTTTTCACATTTGCCAAACTGGCTAAAACCAGAAAACTTAAACAATCTGGCATCTCTCTTTAAATTATCAGTTCCACGCACTACAACTTGATACTTACAAAAGCCAAGATCAAAAAAACCATTCTTCCAGTAACCAAGTTTGACTGCTTCCCGTAGTTCACATTGTTCATATCCAGCACCTCTACATTCCAACATAGCTGATGCTGTTGCTTGCTTTTTAGCTTCATTACATTGCCTTATTAAACCGCGGTCATCCAAACCTTGTGTTGCCATAAATATATTTATTGGCGCTGAAAATGAAGGCGAACTTAGGAAGACTAGTGATAAGCTAAAAAAGATCAGATTTTTCATAAAATTCTTTCTCTGGTTGCGTTGAGTTAACTCTATAAATATCTACTGAACTGCATTGGGAATAATTTTGATCACGTCACACGAGCCGGAGTCCGACCAGTAGGTATGTAGGATTATAGCTGTGGCAAAAGAACCATTTTTTGAAAAGTTCACGCCCCAAACCTGAGTCGAACTCACTGGTTGTTCAGCATATCCGTTCCGAATAATTTTAACACCAGTTACTCGTGCATGCGGAAATTGTACGCGAGCAACAGCCTTTGCATAAATTGTCACAATCGGTGCACACAACTCATCAAGTTCACTTTCATTTTCCGAAGCAAAGGCAGATGAAACACACACAAGAGTCAAAATTGTCATAGTAATAAATTTCATAAAATGGACTTTCTTTAAAAGATTAGCATTAGGTTGAGGTTGATTTGATAAAAATCCTTTGTTCCTAATAAAAACAAAAAATACTATCGGCATAACATCTATCAGAGAAAAGCGAACCGCTACAAGAATTGGTGATATCTTTTGATCGCTGGCAGCGAACACCAGCTCCTCATAATGGAGGTTGTGAGGCAGCTAAAACCGAATCTCTGCCAGGCGCCACCAGGTCGATACCAGGATATATTATAGATGGTGGGGCGACCGGTCGCCAAAGAAGGGAAAGCGTTTCCGAGCAGCGGCTTAAATTCGTTCCGTTTTGATGACTACCTAGCACGCCTGGATTTCCGCACTGAAAGAGGCGCGGGCAGCCTACACAATTAATATCTCACTCGCTAAGTGGTGTAATATCGACAAAGACATGCCGCTGATAAGTTCCCTTGCGATAAGTCGAGAAGTACGCATACGTTGACGTGCGCAAGTAAAGTTTCCACCCCTGCGGTTTAGCCAAAAGACTTAGATCAGAGAGGATCTTCTCCGGTGTAATCTGATAGCGTAATCCAGCACGAATGCGTTGATCGATTTCACTTAGCTGTCGCGCAAGAAGGTACGGCGTTAAAGTCTGTACATCGACTCCTCTTTCGGGTGCTATCCACGATAACCGTTTGTGAATCACCGGTGAAAGAGCCTGCGGATTTTCCGCAAAATTGACGATCAAAGCAAGCCTCTGGAACATCCCCGGAGCTTCGTTATCTAAATAAGCTCGCTGAAAATCTCTCCCCAATGGATCATAGGACGATTTATTTCCAATAAGGTCTTCAAGTCCCTTGAGGGTCTGAAAATTGTCTTCGTATCGATCCACAAAGAAATCTCTCATTCCGCCTCCGTGACGGGCAAAGAGAATGTCTTGCTTACTTAAAATCTCACGGGCTTTTTTGAGAGAGCGTTCTAAACCAAGTTTTTCGTAGCGTGCAATGGTCTCAGCGCTGGACTCAGAGCTTGATGAGGGGGAAAGCAAGGTTTTGTCGATTAAAGCGCGACGAGCCTCAGAGGGGTAGGTCATAAGCTCGTTTAAAACTTCATCAGATTTTAAGGCGTTATTGTTCTTTCCGTAGATCTTTTCCGCTTCTTTCAAATCCATTATAATACTTTGAGTTTCTCGCTTGGCCGCGAGGAAGTTCTTAAACGCAGGCATATAATGAGGACGCTCAATGAAATCGATGATGTGATTAATATCGTGAGAGAACATGCCCGGCGAGAACAGCATCTTTCTCTCGAGGATCATCCTTGAGAAATTTTCTTGATTTAGCTCAGACTCCCTCATGACAATTTGCCAGTTTTGATTTTTGGGAGGCAGCGCATCCATTCCCGGACGTACAAATTTTAATTCTTGTTTTCTGTCGACCTCTGAATATCTCTCAAACAAAAGACATGGCCAAATGATATCTTCTTCTTTAATTCCTGCCTCTTCAGCGGATTTTCGAAGTTTTGAGTAGATGTTTGCATAAAGTGTCGAGATATTACGCGGTGGCATCAGATATCCGCTTTGTGCTTTATATCCAAGTTCAGTCAGGATTTTGGCTGTAGATTCGCCACGTGATCTTCGCTCAATCAGCAATGCACCTAAATGGATTGGCTTTTCCGGTTTGCCAACATTCGTGACGTAGCCAAGTTCAGCCGCCTTGATGATATCCCACGGTTTTGCACCATAGTTCTCGAGCTCAGCAAAGAAGGTACTCAACTCTTGTTTGCTTGGCATACGCAATGTCTGAATCTGTTGAATTTCAGGTTGCGACTTCACTTCACTTTCAAATAGGGATTCACATCTTAATGAAGCAGGCTCTCGGTTATCCGAGCATGAAGGGGAATTATCGACCTGCGAGATCGTCTGGCATCCAGAAAGTAATATCGCTGCAATAAAAATAGAAATTCTCATAGTTTCGTTATCGGAAAAAAGATAAAGTCGCTTTAAAGGAGCTAGACGTTGATCGAGCGCAATACCGTTCCCAAATAATTAGCAGAATCATTCCAACGAGATACCCCAAATTAACCGCCGATGTCCCTAAGTTTTCTAGATTGATTCAAATAGTTTCCCACCCAAAAAAAGGCGCGAACTACAGGAACCGTCAACTTACTAGGCAGTCAATTCCACTCCAATTGCTTTGACCATGGAACCGATTCTGCAGAGTTTCTTCATTATGAAAGCTTTTGTTTTTTTAGCCTTATTAATGTGTACGGCGGTGGCCCATGCAATGCCGAGTAAAATCATCCTCATTCGCCATGGAGAAGAACCACATGGCGACGAAGGAACCGAACTTTCTGAAGTTGGCTGGAATCGGGCAGCCGGCTTGCCGCAACTTTTCAGAAATGAAAAAATCACTCACTTGATTGCTCTAAAGCCACACAAGAAAAAAGGATCCATTCGTTCGATTCAAACCTTACAGCCCCTATCAAATACACTCGGTTTAGAAATTCAGACACCTTATACTCGAAGCGAAGTTTCTGAATTAGTGCAACTTTTAGGCGGCCGCAGAGAATACGAAAGTCAGGTCGTCTTGATCGCTTGGCAACACGAGACCTTAGCAGATATCGCACATCAACTCGGAGCAAGAGGGGCACCTGCCAAGTGGGGCAAGGCGTTTGACCGTTATTGGGTCTTGGAGTTTGAAAATGGAAGAATCATTTCGTTCGAGAATCATCCTCAGCGACTACTGGTACAGGATAGCAACGACTAAACTGTATCAAATCAATCGAGAAACCTCCAAAACTGGGAGCTCTCGACAATTTTTTGTTAGCAAAAATCCAAACTATTTTTTTATCCAAAAGAGATCCAAGTTAAACTGAGCAATTTCTTCTGCCGGAGAATCCTTTACGACTTTTAGGAATCGCTGAATAACTTGAGTCATTTCTTCCCGCAACAGAGCAAAGTCCTTGCGGCTGATCGACATATTTCCGGAATAAAGAAGCTCTTGCTCACTTAGATTTTCAGCGGCCTGGATCGCCTTAAGTCGCCAGTTCGTATGGTGCTTAACTATGAAGGGCGAAGTGCTTTCCAGGTGAGTAGAAACCGAACCCGGCAGGAAACGCCCCGTTTTATTTTTAATGAGCTGCTTTTCCTCTAAAAAATCTAAGACTTCCCTGGCCTTCGCTGGCTCCAATTGAAAGCGCGTGCAGACATCTTCAAAACGAATTTCTTTTTCTAAAGTTGTGAAGACCTGAACGGCAGAGTAAATCCAACTGGAATAGAAAATGGCCTTTTCAGATTCTGTCAGTTCACGATCTTTTTGAACACGTTCGGAAACCCGAAGCGATTTTTTGCGCAGATCCAACTTCATTTCCGTATACAAAGCCTTCAGTTGAAACGACCCTGCTCGTTCAATTTTCAAGAGTGTTAACAAGTACTGAGATTCCAGTTTCGAAATACCAAGAAACTGACACACCGAAAGCATCTGTTCCTCAGAAAAGTCTTTTGTGCCGGACAAGATTTGAGAAACCAAGGTTGCATGCACGCCTAGATGCTCCGCGATCTTACGATACAGCCCTCGCTGGGCCTGCCCTCGATTTCGCACAATTAGCTTCAAAGTCTCTTTATAATCATCCTGCTCAAAGACATTCATACAGTCTTTATCGGTACTTAGACACTAAAGTTGACCCCCAGGTCATTAAAGTCGGAATAAAATTAATAACTATGTATCGCAATGATACGCCGCATCAAGTAAAAGTTATTCAAGGAACAACACAACAGTCCCAAACCTTAAAAAAGGAAATTTATATGAAAGCATTTATCTTAGCTGCGATCACAGTTCTTAGCACTCAAGCCCTGGCATTTGACATTAGAAGCGACAACCTCTTTGGAATGTATTCTGAGTCGACAACACAAGGCTTGCAAATCACTCTCCGCCTGCCTCTCGCGACAACTGTCGGCCCGTTTTCCACTTTGAACCACAACTACAAGGAAATCATCGTGCAGGCCCAAGAAGATGCCGCCATCTATGTCGCAACAAATGGTGAGATTCGTACCAACCGCCTCGAACTGGCCTTCCAGGTGATTTACGCAAACTTACCGGATCTAGAGGCTTCGGACATGGAGATCGCCTACGAGATCGCGGCTCTGCCGACGAACTAACCTAGTACCGGGCATATTTATTGAATTTGAATAACTCTATGAAAATACCTTTGCTCAAACGCAGTTTATGCGTCCTCATGTCAGCTCTCGTCACTGGTCCTGTTTCATTTGCTGACAGTAGTAAGACAATTTACGTCAAGTCCAAGATTTCCACCAGTCTCACCACCCTCTCTGATGTAGGGGGAGTGAACGGTGGAGGTGGCGGCACTCCATGCGCGGAGTTTACGGATCTTTTTAGAATCGTGACGTCGGAGCTTCAAAGCCTGATCCGTCATGAAGTTCTAAAGATGAACAACGCCGAAACAGCCTTAGCGGAGCTAGATATCATCAAAAGAGACCTCCGATGCCTTCCCGCTAATCGCTTGGACCGAGACGCACGCTCCAACCCCGTTACGCTGACGACTCGCCTGGTGGTTTCAACATGGCAGGAAATGAATGCCTTGCAGAAAATTCGTCTGGTTGTTCATGAGCTGGCCATCATCCTCCGGATCGAACAAGACGGTGAATATCAAAGTTCAGAAAATTTAATCCACCATATGACCCAGCATTCACCAATGATTAAAAACCTTCAGAGGGCTCGAACAGTCATTCAAAATAAAGATGGCAGCACCACCTTCATTCACCCATTTATAATGGATGACAAGGGCATCGAACGCTCCATCTATATCGAGTCAAGCCGGGACAAAAGGGCCCAATCTCTATGTCGTTTCTTTGACTTTAAGAAAGCGACTTACTTCATGGCGTCTCAGGATTCAGGTATTCATACTTGGCTGGACTCTGAGGGCAAGGGCATTGTTTTAGGTTTCAAAGATTCTTCCGCCGACAAAGTCTCGCAAGTCATTGCTAGCGTCACCTGTAAATAACCCGCTGGGAAGGAGCTGAAGTCTATGAAATATATTTTGCCACTCACCTTCTATTTTGGACTTCTGTTGAGTCCGTTGGCCCAAGCAAGTGCTGCGAACTCTAAGCAAACGGTTCGCCAAATTTCAAATGACCTTTGCCTCTCGTCATCTCCCAAAAGTGCGACGTCCATTTTATTTTCTCAACTTGCAAAAGAGCACAAGCCCAAAGACGAAATTCAGACGCTCGTGATTTGCTTATCTGCTAGAGGACTTGTCACCGAGATCGAAGATATCTCTTTGCATTTTGGATTTCGACCCCGTATCAATGAGCCCCTTATCCAAGGTCTGCTGGAGGAGTTTCGTTCATCTGAATTAAACGCCATAAAAAAAATCGTCCAGGGTTTGCCGCCCGGATTGATACTCGATGACGAAAACGAAGCGTATTTACTCAGAGGTGTTCGAAAAAAATTTAACACAGACCTCAAAGCCGTCATTTTTGCAAATCTCTGGAAGCAAAGTTTGCTTGAGGAAAATCGAGTTCAATTTTTAAATATTCTGAACGTCGACTATCTAGTCTCTGTTCGTATCAAAATGAATAGACCTAAATATGGCAGCAAAATGGCGGATCTCAGCCACGGCGGACCTTTTTTTCATTTGGGCCCGAACACTTCCATTATAGACACTGAGTCGCTTCGCCCCGTTGCCGACGGCTATGCTCAGAGGGACGGGGCTTATAAAAATTCGCCCACTCCCAATCGATCGGCCACTGAATGGGCCCGCTATGACATCGGCTTAAAACGACTCCCCCTCTATCCTGAACATGAGTCTCAGTTCTTAATGATGAACCGCAGCCCGATGACCTATGTTCAGCCAGAAATCGATTTAACTAATGGCAGTGAATATTTTAGCAAACAACAACTCCCCCTGTCTTTGGCCACTACCGGTCATGATTTATTTATACTGCGCTATAAAGGCCAAGAGTATATCACTTTCGAAGGACGGCCCTGCACGCCGACCGAAGACAGGAATATCTTTACCTGCGAAATGCCGATTTCATTTAGTAAGATAAATTTTGAAAAAGCCTTTAGTGAGTTGTCGCTCTCAGAGAGCCGCTTCTAGGGCTGTCTAAATTCTAGTCACTCCTGTTATTTTTTTCTGTCACCTAACAGTCGACACTGCATCCCTTGCCAACATACGCGTCGAAATTTACATTGCTAGCCTATGAAAACAGTACTTGTCGTCTTTGGCACCCGTCCCGAAACAATTAAATTGGCCCCTCTTATCTTAAAAGCTAAGGCCGATAAGCGCTTTAACTTTCTGGTTTGCTCTACTGGTCAGCACCGGGAAATGATTAAGCCGCTTTTTGATTTTTTCGGTTTTAAACCTGATTTTGACTTAGACCTCATGAAGCCGGGGCAATCCTTGGTTGATATTTCAAACAAAGTCATGACGGGACTAAACGACATCCTAGCAAACACGAAAGTGGACGCGCTTGTCGTCCAAGGTGACACCTCCAGCTGCTTTATCGCCAGCCTTGTCGCTTTTTACCACCGCATTCCAGTTGTGCACGTCGAGGCAGGCTTGCGATCTGGCGACATTGACTCCCCCTTTCCGGAAGAATTCAATCGCAAAGGCACCGGGCTTGTCGCAAAACTTCATCTGGCTCCGACCGAAACGGCGAAAGAAAACCTGTTACGGGAACACTACAACGCCAATTCCATTTTTGTAACTGGCAATACCGGCATTGATGCCTTGTTCGAAGTTAAAAGAAAGTTAGCAGCGACCTCCGATTTACTGGTCGACCTGGAAAAACAGTTTTCATTTTTGGATAAATCTAAAAAGCTTGTACTGGGCACAGTGCACCGTCGCGAATCTTTTGGTCAGCCGATGGAAGAAATTATGCAAGGCCTGCTCGCCCTTTCAGAGCGCAGTGATATTGAAATCCTTTTGCCTCTGCATATGAATCCTCAAGTTCGTAAGTCGGCTGAAAAAATCTTTGGGGATAAGGCCTCGTGGATACATCAATCTCGGGATAATAAATCGGCACAAAATAAAATTTGGCTCTGTGAACCCGTCGACTATGTGCCTTTCGTTTACCTCATGGATCGGGCGCATATCATCATCACCGACTCTGGTGGCGTTCAAGAGGAAGCCCCCTCACTTGGTAAACCTATTTTGGTCGCGCGAGAAAAAACCGAACGACCTGAAGCTATCGCTGCCGGCACGTCTAAACTCATTCCGCTAGAGAAAGTGGCATTCTTAAAAATGGCCACGGAGGTTTTAGATATTCCCGCCATTTATAAACAAATGTCCCAAGCCAAAAATCCCTTCGGTGACGGCAAGGCTTCGGCACGCATCTTGGATATTATGGCTGAACAGCTCTAAAGAGCTTCGTAGACAAAAGAATGAACTCGGACCAGGGCGTCTTCGGCATAGAGACCGAAGGACCCTGGATGATCATAGAGGCTGTCTTCGGGGCCTTTTCCCATATAGTCTAAAACCAATTTTCGATCTCGGTGCACTTGTCCAGATACTTGTTGATACACTTGAAAGTGCTGACCTTTTTTAATGTAGGTAAAAGTCTGGCGCACATTCAGCGGCAACCGGGGGCCAGAGTCCGTTTTTAAAAAGCTCTGGCCGACCTGTTCGAAGGCTCTTCCTAGCTCCGCCCCCGCATTGGGTTTGAGCATAAAGTAATTAGTCTGTTTAGCATCAGGTCCATTCGTGCTTCGATAGTTTCCCATAAACCAAAAAACCTCCCACTCATTGGGTGAAACGACGCGAAGTTGCCGCACGGTTGTCACCTCTATTTGCACCACATAGTCCTTAAGGGGCTTGAGGTTCGTGGATTTCAACAAAACCAAGGCTGCATAAGTTTCCGCTGCGGTCTTTGGAATCTGTGGCTTTAAAATGATATCGCCTGTGCCATCGGGGTTAAAAGAAACCGCACCGCCTCCATCGTAGGAAATTTGCCAATTCAAGGGTGTCAGAGGAATTTGAATTTTATTGTGTGTGAAAAAAGACTCTTTTGTGATCTCAGTCTGATGAGCGCACCCCGAAAAATAGATAATAAAAATACAAAGAGAAAAATATTTCACACTGGCACCCGCATGAGTAAAAAAAAATTATTATCACAATTTAGCGTCGACAAAAGCAAACCCTCTTAAACAATTACCATGCTCATATTTTAATTCAACCTCGTTCATTTGAGACTAAAAATCACTCTGTACTCGATTTTCTACTGACCGGCTCGACACACATTTTATCCGTTCGACTATGGCACAGAAAAGTCGCCTATTGAAAACTTGTAACGCAGGCCGTATATCATGTCTCTTTGGTAACTAGTCCTCTAACTGTGTTAGGTGTGCCATCGAAACTGTTGTACGTTTCTTGTTTATTTTGTCTCTAACCCTTTGTGCAAGCCAACTTGCCCAGCCCTGCGCCTTTGCTCAAGGTGGTGAACTTTACTCTGAAACCACTTATGTTCCTCAGTACGGCTTATTATCGGACTCTCAACTTCGCTTTGTTTTTTGGAATCAGGAACCTGGGGCGCTTTATGTCGCGGCGGCTCTCCAGCGTCAGGATAAGACCTCCACTGACCAAGACGACCTTTACTCCGAGAATCTAGCCATGGTCGTCCTGGGGACCCGCATTCGTGTGTGGGAATCACTCACCGCCTTTATTGAACTTCGCACCGAAGAGCGCAGCCGTGGTGGATTCTATGCTGGCAATATGTGGCAATACCCGGTTGCCGATAAAAATATGTTTTCCGAGTTCTATGGGGAAGCCATTATTTTACCATCCTTCCATAACGACCCTGTCTCAACTTTTTGGTTTAAACAGGGCTTGCGCTTTAACCCTTCTGGCATCTTTTTAGATCCTTATCTTGAGGTTTATCTTCGTCGCAGTCCGACCCCGGATTTAGGACGTGACACCGATCAGGCCCGCGTTGGACTGCGGACTTTGCACTCTCAAGGGGCATGGACAGCAGGCCTGTTGATTTATCAAAGTTATGCCGCTGGCGACGAGCCCAATCACGAAGAGGCCCTACTTTTTATAGCGGGAGGATTCTAATGTCGGTTTTTGAATCTTTCTTTGTCATCTTAGCGGTTTTTGTCGTAGTCGGCGCCTTGATATTTACCTTTGATGATCTCTTTATCGACTTCTATGCCCTTTTAAAAGGCCTGAAGCCTCGTTTGGTCAGCGCTGAATTTGTGGCTGAGATGGGGCGCGAATCCGAAAAAAGTATTGCCATCATTATCGCCAATTGGAAGGAAGCGGAAGTCATCGGCCCGATGATTCGTGGGAACCTGCGTGGGCTAAAATACGACAACTACACTTTCTTTTTGGGGGTTTATCCAAATGACACCCTGACTTGGGAAGCCGCTAAAAAACTGGAAGACCTTTATCCCCACAAGGTCGCTGTTGTTGTGAACTCCCAGCCCGGGCCTACATCAAAAGGCCAAATGCTAAACGAAATGGCCCGCCAAGTGATGCGCTCTGAACTCACCATGGGAAAATCATTTGATTTATTCTTAATGCAAGATTCAGAAGACGTCTTACACCCGCAATCTTTGCGCTTAATGAATCACTACAGTTCAATGGCGGACTTCGTTCAGATTCCTGTGTTTTCGTTCAATGTTCCAGCGAAGTCTTTAATTGGCGGCATTTATATCGATGAATTTGCAGAGTCGCACACTAAAGATCTTTTAGTACGCGAAGCTCTGGGGGCCGCGGTCCCTTCGGCCGGAGTAGGCACATTGATCAGCCGCGCTCTCATGCGTGAACTGCAAGCCTATCAAGAGGGCCAATTTTTAAAAGAAGACACTCTAACTGAAGACTATCACCTGGGTATGATGACCAAGGAGCTTGGATTTAAGTCTAAGTTCGCCTGTGTTGAGTATGAAAAAGAAAATGGCCAAAGAGAATTCATCGCCACTCGCGAGTACTTCCCGTCAGAGGCCCAAGCCTCGATGCGCCAAAAATCTCGTTGGACGTTAGGAATTGCTTTCCAAGGACTTGAAAACTTGAGCTGGCGCGGATCCAAAATCGATAAGTACTTTATGTGGAGAGACCGCCGCGGTCCTTTGAACAGTATTCTGATCATCCTATCGACAGTTCTGCTGGTGGCCTTTATGTTTTTAAGAATGACGGAACACTTACCGGCATTTTTAACGAGCACTGTATTTCAAGCTCTGCTTTTGTTAAATCTTTTCAACATGAGCATTCGTATGTTGCAACGGATGCGGGCCGTATCTCGCACGAATGCGCGAGTGCATGTTTTGCTCGTTCCTGTTCGCTGGCTGATTGCGAACTATATCAATATTGGTGCTACGGTTAAAGCCTACCGCCAATATCAAGAAAGTCAGCGCACGGGACAAAGACCCGCTTGGATTAAAACTGAACATCGTCTTCCTGAACATTTTGGTAAAGAAGCTGAGGCCCAACAAATATGAAACATATAGCATTCGCAGTTATTTTACTTTTCGGTCTGCAGAGCCAAGCAAAAGCTTCGCTCTGTGTGAATCTGTATTATGACCAATCAACAGATTCCAATTATTGGATGGGTAAAACCTATGCCACCCTTTTGCAGAATCTCTTAGGTCACTTTCCGGAGTTTCAACAAATCGTCAGCCCCATTGAACTTTATAAAAAAGGTGATTTGGATAAGTGTTCTGCCAATATCTATATCGGGTCTTACTTCAACAATGCGATTCCGACGGCCTTCCTTCAAGATTATGCCACGACAAAACAGAACGTCGCCTGGCTCGGATACAACATCTGGCAACTTGGCGACAGTTTTACAAAAAACATGGGTTATTCGTATTCTCACCTGAGCACGCTCAATAAAGAAAATCTGGATGCAAAAGGCCGCCCTAGCTTCTTAAAAAATGTTCTTTATAAGGGCGAGGTTTTCTTTAAGTATGGCGAATGGAATTCAACGACTCCAGATCTTTTTGTCGCCCCCTTTGAACAAGCTGTTCTGACCCGATCAGAGAATTCACAAACAGAAGTTTTGGCTTGGAGTCAAAATCCGGTTACAAAAGAACAAGCTCCCTATATCTTGCGATCCAAAAATCACTTCTATGTCGCCGATGTCCCCTTTAGCTTCATGCACGAGGCTGATCGCTATTTAGTTTTTGCTGACGTATTGTTTGATATTTTAAATGAAAAACCAAAACATAATGGCAAATATGCATTCTTGCGCATCGAGGACGTTCATCCCTTGGTTCCTCTTAGCTGGCTTTACCGCACTTCGGACGTCCTTAAAAAAGAAAAAGTCCCTTTGAACGTTTCTCTGATTCCAATTTTCTACGATCCTTTAAAAGAATACTCTCGCAGTGCCCGTGAAGAAGTGGTGCCGATGGATCGCAACAACGGCTTTATGAGCTGGATTACCGATGTCAAAAAGGACCAGGCAAATTTCATTTGGCACGGAGTCACACACCAGTACAATCGTATTGCGAATCCCCACAGCGGAGTTTCCGGTGATGACTTTGAGTTTTTTAATGCCGTTACGAACACACCCATTGCCGAAGACAGTCCCCAATATGTCCTCAATAAACTGGATGATGGCTTTGCCGTCCTTCAGAAAGCTGGCATTTCGCCAAGAATGTGGTTGATGCCGCATTACCAAGCTAGCCCCTTGGACTATATTATTTTTGGAGAGACCTTTTCTTGGAATATCGGCCGCGCCATCTATTACAATTTCTCGGCAAAGGGCGTAAAAAAGAATTCCGCGGCCCGTGCCACCTCTACTGGAGACGACCAAAGGCTTTGGTTTGAAAAAAACCATCCACAAGGCGGCGACCTGCGCCTAGAGACCTTCAAGAATCTAACTGTGACTTATCAGGCGACACAGTGGAGTGGTCAGATGTTCCCTTATGAAATCTATGGGGATGTTCATGGCCAGCGTTTGATTCCTGAAAATCTTGGCAATTCTCAACCCTTTGTGAATGAACACGTCTCGAGCCCTCGAAGTAAAGAAGACATCGTCAATGACGCAAAAAGAAACTTGGTCCTTCGCGATGCTTGGGCTTCTTTTTTCTATCATCCCTTTTTGCTGACTTCTTATGAAGAAGGCGGCCGTGGATCTTACCCAGGTGATCCGGCTGAATTGGTGTACATCATTCGGGAGCTTAAAAAGCTGGGTTACACCTTTATCGACATCAATGAATTTATTAATAAGAATACAAAACATAAACGTCCTGAACCCATGTATAAGGCAGAATCACTATGAAACTATTTAAAAGCATTATCCTTGTTGCTCTTATCAGCGGCCCTCTGATGGCTTGGGCCTCTTTGAACCTTCCAACCCCGGAAGTTCTTTTAAAGAAAGCTGGTCAAAATCGCACCGCCCTTCGCGAAGTGGTCTTAGATCTGGAATTCAATGTTCCAGAAATGAGAGACCCTGCAACTTTTGAAAAGTACTTCCAATTGTTAGACCAACTACAGAGTCTTTCGGTTAGCTCGGGTCTTGAGGAATTTTTTCCTCTAATCGTAAACAACTTGGGGCTGAACATGGTTTCAAGTGGCATGCGTTGGTTGGATGCAACAAAAGATTCTCCGACGAAGCTGGCTTACTATATTAAATGGATGGATGCCGAAACGTTGGCGCGCTTCCTAGGTTTAGTGGAGTACCAAATGGACGTGGTGAAAGATCCAGTTCGTTTGCAAATGATGGCTGAAAACCTCGAGGCGGTATTGCCCTTGGTTGATCAAAAAGCATCTAGCTTACCTTATGTGCAATTAGGCTTTCGCCGTTTGATTTCTGACTCTGCGGTTGCTTTATTGAAAACCGAGACTCTTAGTGCCGCTCAGGTTTCCATTTGGCTTAAAAAAATTAAAATCTCTTCTTCTTTTTCTGAGTACTTAGATTACCTCAATCAGGGCATCTATTCACTGAACCCGAACAACAAGACTTTTGGTCATGTTTATTTAAATCGCCTGTCTCAGTTAAGCATTCAAGCAAATAACATGTCTGAATCAGCTCCAAACTGGCTGCTCAATGGCGTAGGCGACTCCATCATGGAAGTTGTTCTTCGTATGGTTCGTTTTAACGAAGTCTTTGCATTGCCTGAGTTTTCAAATGCCCTTGGCACCTTGCGCACTCGCCACCTTCAAGGATTGGCACAACAATGGATGGCCCAAGAAAAACTACCAGCCGCAGATTATGTTGAACACTACCTTCAATTGTCTCGCATTCTTATCGAGCGTACTAAAACCGTAGGGCTAAAAAAGGAATCCGATGACTTAAGCAAATGGTTATCAAAAGCAGCGGCGCCGGTGATGGCGCAACAACTGAACCTTGAGGGGCAATACCTTGTAAAAAATGAAAAAGGCGAAAAGTGGTTCTTTACTGTTGCTGTTGCAAAAGAAAATTCAATGGTAGCTGCTTTAGCCGACGCCAAAGGTTTGGTTGTAAAACCTTTCTTTAACGTTTCCTTTAATTTGCAAGATGACGGTTTTGTCGCTTCAGAGCGTGATCCAGATCTTGATCACGAACAAAATCCACCGGTAAAATTCTCAGTTGATAAAAACGGTCAAATCACGGTGACCGACCCTTATGTTCGTTCGGGATCACGTGTTCTTAAAGGACACAAAATCCAGTCCTTCACAGATCTTTGGAAAACAGCCAACGTCAATGCTCCAACAGCTGATGGCACTTACGAAGGCAGCCTGTTCCTTCCGGGCGGAAATGAAATCAAAGTTCGCTTGGTGATCACAACTTTCAATGGTTACACCACGGGCCGTATCGACAGCGACAACTTGGCCATTGATTTGAATATAGGCTCGCAAGGCAATGATGGTGTCGTTATTTTGACTTCCGGTCGCAAAGTTGGACGCTCTTGGTTCCAATTGCGCGCAAATGTGACTGATAAGGGCTTAAATGCTTACACAGTTGTCGGCGGAAAAGGTCAAGGCATTGCTTGTACCTTCCTTAAGAAAATTGAACAGAAATAGGAGAGCAGATGAAATTATTTATAACTGCCATTTCACTTTTTCTCGGCCTTTGTAGCACGGCTTCTGCCAGCTATATCGCTGGGTTCAACCTGACAGAGTCGGAAGGCTTCATTTACGATGCAGCTCCGGCGAATGCAGCCAAGACCTTGGCGCAAAAGGCTGTCGACTCTGCAAAAGAACTTGGTTCAAATCACGTGATTTTGAACGTCCGAGCGACGATGACGGGCCCTTTCTCAACAGAGATCACTCCGGTGACCGCACCTGCGGAACGTTCAAAAGAAGCTATGCGCATGGCTCGTTTGATCAAGTACATTCAATCTCAGGGCATGACCGTTGGTTTGCGACCGATCTTTTTTGTTATCGGACCAAACGGGGAATTCCCTTACCAAGTAAAACAAGCCGATGGCTCCGTTAAAACTTGGTGGCATGGAAACATTCAACCCCGCGATCCCAATCGTTGGTTTGAGTCCTTCCGAGTCTTTTTGGATGTTTACCTTTCGATTGCTCGCATGGCCAAAGTGGACGAGTTCACCATCGGTGCTGAACTTTACTCTATGACTGTCGGTGTAGAAGACCAATGGAAAGAACATCCTTATGGATTTCCAGGTCGCTGGTTGGAACTCCTTCGCTATGCGCGTGCCAAGCTGCCAAATGCAAAGTTGATGTATGATATCAACTTTACGGATGACACGGTTAACGCTGGCGGCTTAACGGCTTCAGGTGGTGAATTTGAACGTTGGCGTTATCGCCTAGTTGAGTTGGCCAATCCGACAAACGTTGAAGAAAGACAAATCTGGAATGACCTTGCGACGTTCTGGAAAGAACTAGATGCAGTCGGTTTAGATATCTATCGTTCTTTGGCTTCTGAAAACCAAGTCTTGCCGACTTCTTATGCTGACCTAGTTAAGACTTTAAAAAATCGTGCGGATTCTTTTGCCACCCAATTAGACACGGGATTGATGGAAATTGAATTTACTTTGGATCACCCACAAAAGGCGATTATCAAAGAAATTGGTTTCCGATCCGTTGAAAATGGTTTTATCGAGCCCTTCTCTTACGCTGGTTCTGGTGTGGTCAATCTTCAACATCAAACAGCTGCATACGAAGCTATTTTTGAATCCTTCTGGAAGCCTCAGTGGCCATGGTTTAGCGGGATTAATTTCTGGGATATCGCCGTCGACCCGTCTAAAACAGGACGCGGGGATAACGGTTTTTCTCCACTAGGAAAATCTGAAACTGAAGCTGTTGTTAAGAAGTACTATTTTAACAACAAATAGAAATTAGAGTTTAAGTTAGCATTAAAACTAAAAGGCTGCTCTCATCAGGCAGCCTTTTTTTTAATTAAGATAGCGTAAGAACACGTCTTCAACGGATGGTTTCCCTAACGGACTGAATCCGCGATCCTGAGGGCCCGCAGCATCTTCGTCGACTAACACCTGCCACACTCCCACACCCGTCATCCAAGGCCATTGAGGCTGCCAGTAGGCCCTAAAGAAAGCCTCCCAGGCAGCAGCTTGGTGCATGGGATTGGATTTCCCGCCTTCGCTTTCAAACGAAGCAGGATGTAAAAAACATTCTTCGACGCTGCGATAGCCGACTTCTTGAAAAAAGACTGGTTTTTCAGATCCAATAGTCATGGCCACCTCTGTCAGAACATTGTCCAATTGGGAAGCATGGGATAGAGGTCGCTCTTGAATCTGCTTCACCAACTGAGTGAAATCAGTTGAGAAGCGATCCTTACTGTTAGCAAAAGCGCGATAGTAATCAATTCCGATGACGTCTAATGAAGACCAGAATTCTTGCAAGTCTTTTTGATGCTGAATATTGACGGGTTGGCGAAAGGGCTCTGTCAGGTAATAGCGCCACTGCTCCAGTTCGCCTCCCCAAGTTTTAAGTCCGCCCGTCACGATATACTGATCCGTATAGTTAATCCCATAGGTGATTTTGGTTTGAGAGCCCAGAATCGCACGTGCTTTTTTGACCAATTGAACCCACTGCTTCGGGTAGCCCAAACGCATCGTGCGATCACGCTCGCCTAACCCCGAGGTCATCGAGTTCATCTCGGCACCAATGGAATACCAGGCGGCACCCGCTTTGGCTGCCAAGTTCAAATAACGCTCATGAAGCTTATAATAATTTTGAAACCATGCTTGGGGCTGGCGTGGCTTGATCACTCCATGCCACCAATAGATACGACCACGCTCTACATAGGGAAATTCGCCCTTGGGACCGACAACTAGTAAGATCGGGCGGAAGGCCACCTTCAGGCCCAATGATTTTGCATAGGCGGCAGTTTCTAATAAAAGCCGCTCTTCGGTCGCCTGCTCACTGAGCGGAACCGTCGAGCGGATGTCTGATCCTGTTCCGGTGATCATATGTCCGCGGAAATTAAATACCACCGTATCAAATCCAAGACGACGACTTTCCTGCAAAAGACGACGAACCCTTTGCCCCTGTGGGGTTGTATCAATCGTAAAACCCCAGGATTGATAGGTCACTAGGTGAAGTGCCGCAGAAGGCTTTGGCATTTGCGCAGAAGAAATTGACGCAAACAAAAGCAGATTGATAAGAATACACAAGAGATAAAGCTTCATGGCTCTTGCTACTTAAATTACAAAAATGGGTCAATCTATAACCTAAAATTTAGGCAAGTTAGGCGCGAATTGACCCGACTGCTCTGGATTGGATTCCATAGTTTTCACCTTAATACTGAGTATAGATCAAATACTAAGACACAACGAATTTGCGCCAATTATAAAACTGTTAAGCATCGGTCGCCGAGTTCTGGCACCTCTGTAAAAGGCCTATATTTTTTTCGTGTTCAGAAACCCGACAACCTCTGAAAGGAGTACCAAAGAGTCAACATGGTCTTCACTCAAAAGCCCTATACTCGAGATAGACTGGCAGCTCTTTTGCAATTCTCGCTGCCCAGAAGTGCTTTGCTCTCTATAAGGACGAGGTATATGCAAAATAGCCACAGTTTATTGAAGTACATTTTAGTCGCCACGACATGTTGGTCTCAACTTGCTTGGTCCATCAGTAAAGAGCTGCATGCAATGGTACGCATGGAAACTCACTCAAATGCAGTTGCCACGCGTGACAGTGGATTTGTGCGCATGGAACACTATGAAATCCCATTGGACCTTGTCGAAAAGGACATCGCAGACCGCACCAACTCTGCCTTTCTTAGCAGTATGATTTTCGAGCGAGAAGGTACAAAATTTGTTCGCTGGTTGATTAATCCAGAAGATACCAAGTGGCATCTTCAGGTTGCAAATTTTTTGAAAACCCATGGTCTTTCCTCTGAAAAAAAGACTTATTTTGTCGGCTATATGACGGCCTCACGTAGCTATATCGTTGTCGATCCTAAGTCTGGTGCTGAATTTTCTATAAAGATGTCCACGGATCACACCGGAGGAAACTGGAAAGACAAACAACAAACTTGGGATGACGCGAAACAAATTCGTGTGATCACTGACTTCGTCGCAGAGCAAGTCAAAAAACAACCGGCTCTTAGGAATACGATCCTGTTAGATGAACCAATGGCCTTCGGAATAAAAGTTCTGGATCAAGCTATGGTGGTTCGTTCGTACGAAGCACTTAAAAATTCTGGCAACCGATACGTACCTGGATTTTCAGCAATGTATGAGACCTTTGGCAGGAGTGTCGCCTTAGCAAATGGCCATACGTCACCGGCTAAATTTTGGGAAGAAAACTACAACAAACCATTGGCGCGAGCCTTAGCTGAATTTGCCGCCCTGACTGGAATGTCCTATGACTCCCCTCACTCACAAAACTTTTTGATTGAGCTAGATAAGAAAAATCGCCCGACCGGAAAAATTGTTCTGCGTGACTTTGGTGATACATACTTATTTTCTGAGTATTTTGAAGCCGTCAACCGCACAGATATTTTAAAGCTTTGGGAGCAGTCGAATCTTAAAAGAGGCTATATGCCCGTGAGTGTCGGTATTCTTCACGGAAACACGGCTCCGAGCTGGATTGCTATGGATAAAAACACTGTATCTAAAAGCTCCTATGATCAATGGGGACGTGAGTTCTTCGCTGAGTTCCAAAAAGAATTCAAATCTCAAACAGGCATCACGTTGACCAGTATGAAAGAAGCTCCCCGTCGAGGCGGCAGCTATATTCAAGATCAGTACTCCCTCAAGGACGAAGCTGGACTAAAATTTATTGAGCTGGTCAAGCAAGGTCATCCACGTGAGGGGGCTCGTGTGGGCCTAAGTTGTGCGAGTGCTTTTTAGTTTATTGGTAGTTTATTGGTAGCTTTTTTGAGCGAATCCATCTGCGGGTGGATTCAGACTCACCGACTTTTTTTCTCTAGTTTTTTTCTAGCTCTTCTTTGTCTTTCTCTTGAATAAGATAGCGAATACCGACGAGCCCAGAAAAGTGATTGGCATCTTCTCCGCCTTTCGGTGTGACGGAGCGAGAGTATCGCACATCCATGATCACCCCCCAAGGGCCCTCATGCCAGACTTCTGCCTGCAAGGCTCCATCAAAACCATATTCTGTCGTATCGTAAGCAGAAGTCCGTTGTTCTTCACCTACAGCAAAGTCCGAGTAAAGAAGCTGTGGTGTTCCCATTGTATAGGCAGAATAAAATGAAAGCGATCCAGATAAAAAAGAAGTGACCCAATAGCGATAGCCGAAAGTGATGTGTACGGTTTGAGTTCGTTCAGAAATGTACTTCTCTTCGGTATCCATGATAAAGACCTTGGGCATAAAAAAAACGCCGATTTCAATACTTCCAGAATCATTCGCGTCACCCAATCCAATTAATCCGACACCCGCTTGCGTTGGCGGCTCTACCTCAGACTTGTTACCTGTGTATACTGTTTGATTAAAAACCGGGCCCACGATGGCATTTACATTGCCTGCCTTCGGCAGATAGCAAAATGCATCTCGGCAGTTGAATAGTAGAATGAGGCAGAATACTATAGATCTCACTTGTGAAGATTAAGTTTGTCTTTCCTCAATGTCCAACGAAAATCACCAACCGATACGGGTTGATCTGGATCCTATGCCTCAACCTCTCTGTTGGCCTTCAGGCAGGTGCAGCTACAACGAGTCAGGAACGCAATTGGGAACAAGCATTGATTGAGGGCAACATCAGTGTTTCTGAATGGTTTGATAGCTTTGCGGATGGATTAGATCTATTTTTAGTTGGAAAACGAGTCTCCAAACGTTCCAACGAAACTCGCATGACCATTATAAGCTCCGCAGCGATTACCGAAAAAGAGGACCTTACCCAGAGCTTCAACTTCGGGCTTAATCTTCAGCTGCCCAACGTTGAAGAGTATTGGCATATCAAGTTCTCTAGCTATGATGAACTCGAGGACCAACGGAATCTTAAAAACGCCTATCTTCAACAAACCGCCCGAACTCGAAACTATGGAGCCACTATTGGTTTACTTGCGACTCTTGGAAAGGTTCGAACTAAATTTGAACCACGCATTGAGCTTCAAGATCCCTTGCGAGTGTCTCACTCTTTGAGTTTTGACACTGTGGCGACTTCAGGAAATTATGAGCTCAATCCTAAACTCGGCTTTTACGCGAACTCCGATGATGGTGTCGGAACACTGCAAGCTTTAAATTTTCACATTCAACTTTCTCAAAAACTATCGCTGACCTTCATTAATCAAGGGGACTATCAAGAAAAAACACATCTGTATCGGGTCGACAATGGGGTGTCTTACGGACAAGTACTGAACCGCCAATCCTCATTGTCTTACAATCTTTTGTTTTCTTCCACGAACCTGCCGAACTATCACTTGGAGTCCTATAACATTTCGACAGCCTACAATATCGTGCTCTATCGAAAAATTCTAGAACTCCAATTCATTCCTAATGTCGACTTTGCGGAAATGTACGATTTCCACGGAGTCGCGGGTCTTACCTTTAATATCAATTTACAATTCTAAGCTCGTAATGCCATTGAACATTTTTTTCGTTTGATAAAATGCGAACTTCGCAAACTTCTGCCTTGTTATTGAGAACTATCTCAATAACATTCTGGGAGCTTCGTAAATTATGAATTTTCTAGGCGAGTGGTGCCCGTCCACACCTTGGACAAAACAGACTTGCTTGTCGCCGAGCCCTTCTTAATCGGATTTGCGCCGACAATAAGCATCAATACTATTGTAGGTCGGCGACGAAGGGGCACCTCGCGGCCTCTCTTGTCGGCTTAAATAGCGTCGGTTTGTAGCAATAATGGGCTCCCGAAATCAGCTTTGCTGGGCAGAATGGGAGTAAAGTTGACAAATTCAGAAGCCACAGGGACGGTCTGAGGCCTTGCCTTAGCGACGTCACCGACACTGCGAAAATTCCACATAACCAAGTAAATACAGCATCTTATGATATTTTTTGCGGAATTCCAAAAGCAAATTGAAAGTAGCTCAATCTAAAATCTGATTAATATTGAGTATTTTCCTTTTCATTTCATTGCCAAAAGAGTACCACTATTCAACGAATTAAAAGTCACTGTAGAGATAGGGCATGGGGCCCAGATCCTCTTTGGTGGTTCCCTAAGCCATTTTTTAAGGAGGCTCACATGGGTAAAAAAATATACGTTGGAAATCTTTCCTATTCTTTGGACGATCAGTCATTAGCTGATGCGTTCTCTGAGTTTGGCAACGTTGAATCTGCACGCATCGTAACTGATCGTGAAACTGGCCGCAGCAAAGGTTTTGCCTTTGTTGAGATGTCTACAGACGAAGAAGCACAACTTGCTATTCAAAAATTGAATGGTGTTGAGCTTTCTGGTCGCGCAATGAACG
>JBBKWD010000029.1:0-8360 GCA_037968775.1 Bdellovibrio sp. | reverse complement strand
GCCCAGACGGGCTCATAGGCAATGACCAGGGCTTTGTTTTTGTCAGCCTTGGAAAGTCCCAATAAAAGCTGAGTTTCTAAAACACGGTACGTGTGTTTGCCTTCACGCTCTTCCAAGGTTTCACCAATACACAAGAGGGGAGTCAGTTCCAAGCTCTGAGCCAGAGCCACCTTGTCAGCAATTTGCGCATCGGTTTCGCCAAAAATCTGACGGCGCTCGCTGTGGCCAATCAATAAATACTGTGCGCCCAGATCTTTAACGACTTGGGCAGAGGTTTCACCCGTAAAAGCACCCTGCGTTTGCAGATAACAATTCTGTGCACCCCATTTGATGGCACTGCCTTTGACCGCTTGGCTAGCAGCTTCGAGTGAAATAGAGGGCGGAAAAAACACAAGATCGCCCGTGGAGCGACTAGCGAGGTCTTTGAATTGCGTAAAGAATGCTCTGGTTTCAGCTGGGGATTTAAAGAGCTTCCAATTGGCAGCAAAGATTTTCTTCATAAAAAAAGGCCCTTCTTTTGAGTTAAAAGAAGAGCCTATCATTAGAGCTTTTTGAAATATAAGGATAAGTGCTGCGTCAGAGGCACTCGGACTTTTTAGAAGGCATCTCGGAAGCCTATTTAGAAGCCAGAAGTGTCCTTGAGCTTTTTACGTTCATCCGATTCTTCGTCGTCATCAAATGGAATCACGCTTGCCGACGCCGGTGCTTTTGCGGCCTTTTTAGGGGCGGGACGAGAGGACACAGGCGCTGGAGCTGCTTTTTTTGTAAACTTCATGACCTTTGCAACGGGCGCCTCTGATGCCGCGGGCACCTCAGGAGGAGCATCCATATGAGGACTGATCTTCAGTTCACGCGTGCCCAGAACCATATAGTTTAAATCACCGACATAAGATTGCATGTTAATTGTCTGCGACGAGATCTCTTTGGCAGAGGCCGCAATTTCTTCTGAAGAAGCCGCATTCTGTTGCGCACCTTGATCCAGCTGATTCATCGCCTTAGAGATCTGTTGAATTCCAGTCGACTGCTCCGAGCTGGCGGCAGCGATTTCATTTGAAAGATCCGAGACTTTTTTAACGGAAGTGACAATTTCATTCATAACTTCGCCAGACTTGTCGGCGATATCCGTGCCGCCTTCGATACGTTCAACAGAGTCCTTAATGAGAACTGTGATTTCTTTTGCTGCCGTGGCGGAACGTTGTGCCAGTGTGCGAACAGCTTCCGCAACAACCGCAAAGCCCTTACCATGCTCTCCGGCACGAGCGGCTTCGACAGATGCATTCAAGGCCAACAGATTTGTTTGGAAGGCGATGTCATCAATAACGTCGATAATTTCTTCAATCTTTTTAGAGGATTTTGAAATATCTTGCATTGAAAGAGCCAAATTCTTAATTTCATTTTCGCCGCGTTCTGCTGCGTCTCGAGAAGACAGGGACAGTGAGGCCGCTTGTTTGGCATTATCGGTGTTCATCTGAATCATAGAAGTCATTTCTTCAAGGGCCGCCACCGTTTCCTCTAGTGAGGCCGCAGCGGATGCAGAAGAGTGCGATAAACTTTCGCCCGCTGTGCTCAGCTGATTGATGGATTGGTTGACCTCGCCACTTGAGAAGGTCAGTTTTTCAGAAACCGCTTTGATAAGTTTTGTGACAGAGAATGCAGTCCAAGCCAAAGTAGCAGCAGTCATACAAACAGAAAGCAAGCCAACCAAGACTAAAAGATTGAAGAAGTAACTGCGCTTTTCACCTTGAAGCACCAAGCGCTCCGTAGAGCTGATGTCATAGATTTCACGGATACCATCAACGGTGTTGTCAATTTCAATAACGTATTTCAGCCAATTTCCTTGAAGGATCGCAAGAGCTTTCGCATCACTTTCTTTGTCGCCGACTTTAATCAGCTCGATGGCAGATTGCGTGAGTCGATTGAATTCAGCATCGTGACTCATCATTGCGTCTGTGGAACCAGCTTCCTCGGGAAGATGTCGAGATTTTTGAAAATCTGTTTTTGCGCTGTTATAGTCAGCTAAGGATTTCTCGGCATAGCCGAGCGAGCTGGCGCGGAGATCTTTCTGTTCAAAGTAAAGCAAGGACTTTGCGAGGCCATCGCTGACTCCAGCACGAGAGGCATCCATCTTTCCGAGCATCATGATGTTTTGATTCAGAAGTGTGTAGGACTCATTCAACATACTCCCGAGTTCATTCATACTTTTATAAGAAATAAAAGTTGATACGACCGTGGCGACCACGGGGATAATTGAACTTAAAAGTAGACGTCCCTTAATTCCTGTAAAAAAGCCTCTAACATTCATATAAAGTTCCCTTCATTCACTTCTTAATAACGGCTTTTTTATCAGTAAGGTTTAGGCGCCCGAGAAGGTTTCGTTAAAAACTCGACCTGAGTCGGCGTTAAAATATGAAAAAATTTTGATATGAAGGTGTGGCTGGCTAGCCGTTGCCTTGGGAGGCTTCACGGCTGGCATTTTCAACAGCCTCAAGAACCATTCGAGAGTCTGCTGCGGGGAGATTGCGTATTAAGTTTTTAAATTCACTTTTGTTTTTTTCATAGAGTGGCAGCAACAATTCGCCTGCATACTGGGTGTCATCGTGTCTCAAAAAGAGAACACTCACGCGAATCACTTCGCTTCGGAGCTCAGAATTTTGAGGTTCTTTGACAGCGAGTTTGACGGAGTCAACCAAGGTGTCCACGATATCATCCTCAAGTTTGAATTTCGCTTTTGCGTCGATGTTTTTAAAGCTTTGAGCTTGGAAGGTGCGCAGTTTTGCGACGACTTCTTGCGAAGTCTTAAAGGCTTGAGCAAAACAAGCACCCCAGAGAAGAGAAACGACAATGATATAATTTAAATGCTTCATGCTCTCTCCTTAGGGTTTGTACATCACACCAGTAATTTTATAAGGCTTACCTGCGCGGGCCGCACGTCGAGCTTTGGGGCTGCCTTCTGTGTAGGGGTTGGGCGTAAAGAAGTCACTCACATAACCGCCCATAGCTCCCCAGTCTGTCTTAACTACTATGTCTCCGGAGGCACTCGTTCCATTATGGGCAACGATAATCATGCCTTTAGGAACATCTCGATAGCTCTTAATCTTATTTTTATATTTAGGATCGTCCAACAAGTTTTTCATTCCCTGGGCTTTTAGGTCCTTGACGCCATCTCGAGCGTGGCCACCCGGCGGGTATTTCGAAACCACGCCAGAAGCCACAAGGGATCGTTTTACAAAACGATAGCAATAGCCTGTTGGGCGACGTGATTTGTTGTTCATTGCATGTTTGATCATCTTTTGTGTTTGTGCACTGTTGCTATAGTTCATGATTTCAGGATCATTAGACCAAGGATTGTTGGGGTCAACGACTCTATTTGTTAATGATACGATATTCAGAGCTTCCGTTTTTGTACTTTGCAAGGTTCGAGGACTAGCCAGCTCGGGGCAAGTCGGGCAGAAAGCACCTTCTGTACTTTTCCTGTCGGAATTTTTCGCCAGATTCGGATCCACGGTAACTTCAGATTTTTCAGGCTCAGAGTTTTCAATGATCTCCTCCACTGTCGGCAATTCGGGATGTGCAACCACGCCAGGAATGGCCAGCGCGTCACCGTCACGTTGTGCGTGTGCGATCAGTCCTACAGCTGGGTCTTGTACCGTCTGCCCTATTTCGTCTTTGAATTTGACCCAAGGACGGCGCCCTTTTTGCGTAGAATAGTAAACCCAGACCTCGTCGTTCACTTTGGCTGTTGTTCGCCCACGATTTCCACCGACAGAGCTGATGCGAATTTTAACAGCGAAAGACTTTGTTTTTTTAAGCTGCTTAACTTCAAGAACTTGTCCCTTGCTTCCACGGGGCACGACCTTTTTAGCGGTCTTAGATCCCCGAGTAAAATCGAATTTATTGTCCTCCACGATATGTCCATTAAGATCTCCCGTGAGGATAAGATCCTTAAGCTCTTCGGTGATATCAGCGAGAGCGGAACTTGTGATGAACACAAGAGCCATGGATAAACGTGTGACCTTTTTAAATAAATTCAAATTTTCTCCCAGAGTCCTCATCGGAGGTGGGCTCAGAATGGAAAGTCTAGGTGGACATCTTTAAGACAAAGGTCGGGCTGGATATTTTGAAAGTACTAAAATAAGACGGTAATGGCAGAAGGCGGTCAGTAAAGCGACGGGCCGACTTAACATGTAGGAGTTGATTGGCATATCCACTTCTGGTCTTGTATCAGCCGAAGGCTGAGCCGAAAAAGGACCATTAGAAAGGAAACTTAAAAGTGGCGGAACTTCACACTCACTATCGTCGTTGTCATCGTTGCCTTTATGTCACGAGTTGTGAAGGTGCGCTGGTGCAAGAGTGTGCTTCTTGTGGAAAGCACCTTGCACCTTTTCAGTTTTTCGACGAGAGTAAGGCCATGGGATTGCAATCGAGCTTTTACTCAAAAAGCAGTGGCTCTAAAAAGACCACTTTGCCCCATGAAGAATATCCCCCAGTTAGGGGACTGACTGTTTACTGGGAGTCATAGTTAAAATGAAAGTCACTCTTGCAGATATCCAAAAAGCTCACGAACTCCTAAAACCCATTATAGCGCCAACCGAAGTGAGCCACTCTTTGAGTGCCAGTAAACTTTTGAGGTGCGACATCTATTTCAAATTCGAAAACACCCAACGCACGGGAAGTTTTAAGTTTCGTGGGGCCTACAATAAAATTTCCAACCTGACTGCCGAAGAAAAAGCGCGTGGTGTGGTGGCAAGTTCCGCAGGAAATCACGCTCAGGGGGTGGCCTTGTCAGCGACCCTGTCTGGAGTCAAATCAACCATCGTGATGCCCGAGTCCGCCTCGATCAGTAAAGCAGAAGCCACTCGCTCCTATGGTGCAGAGGTGATTTTAAAAGGCGAAATCTATGACGATGCTTTTGAGTACGCAAAAAGTTTAGAAAAAGAAAAAGGTTACACCTTTGTTCATCCCTATCAAGATCCTTTAATTATTGCAGGTCAGGGGACTATCGGTCTTGAGATCATTAGTAAGATTCCCGATCTAGACACGATCATTGTGCCCATCGGCGGTGGCGGTCTTATCAGTGGCATCGCGGTCGCAGTGAAGGCATTAAAACCCAATATCCGGGTGATCGGGGTGCAGAGTGATCGCTCTCCGGGTATGGCTTGTCTTTATAATAAGCAAACAAATTCGCAACAAAAACGCGTGGCGACCATTGCGGACGGAATCGCCATCAAAAATCCTTCGCCTGAAATGTATGAAAGTTTTATTTCTAAACTAGTGGACGAAGTCGTGACCGTGAGTGATGACGAAATAGCCGAGGCGATTGTTTTTCTTATGGAGCGAACCAAAACTGTGGCAGAGGGCTCTGGTGCTGCAAGCATGGCTGCTGCGATGCAAGGGAAGATTCAACTCGGAAAAAAATGCTGCATTCTCATTAGCGGCGGCAATATCGATTTGAATATTGTCAGCAAAATTATTGATCGCGGACAAATTTTAGGTGGGCGCCTGTGTGAACTTTCGGTGATAGTCGATGACATCCCTGGAAACCTCAGTCGCTTAACTCAAGCCATTGCAGATCAAAAAGCCAATGTTCTGGAGGTCAAACATGACCGCGTTTCTAAGGGATTGTCGTTACGTCAAACGCGCATTGATTTTACTTTGGAAACCACCAGCATCGACCATGTTGAAAAAATTAAGCGAGCTCTAGAGGAAACCGGAGCCCGAATTATTTCTTAGCAATGCCACTATTTTATGCTGCTAATTCTTTCTGTCACTTCCGGGGCCAGCAAAGGTGCTGGAGGAATCTTCGAATGATGTGCAATTGATGAAAGCACTTGATTGTTGATCCAATCGACTAAGTTATAGCGATTGAGTATTTTTTCGAGCTCACCACTTTGACGAAGCTCCAGAATACCCTTGCTGATGATGTCAGCATATAATGATGACTTGGGATTGTTCGGAGAAAATGAAATAAAAAGGTCAGGGTCATTTGCAAGATTGGGACTGACCGCCTTGTAGTTTTCAATCTCAATATTTTTTTTGCCCAAAGTAAATCGTAGAACGGTCGGGCTTTCGACGAAGGCATCGAGCTCGCCGTTATCTATGGCCTTCAGAATTCTTTCAAGTGGATTCGGTTCCGAAAAAACCACTAAAGAGCTGTGTTTGGTTTTAACGAGATTGTCGACCGCATCCCCATAGGTATATCCCTCAATGACACCGATGCGTTTATTCTTCAATGACTCTCGCCCTCGGTAAGCCCACTTAGAACCCTTTTTGACGTAATAGTGGTTTTTCATGGCACCCAAGGGAGCGGTCGGAAAAATAAAGTCAGGAGCGTCACTGTGACTGCAGCCAATCAGAGCATTGACCTTGTTGTCGCGAGTGTCTTTGATAGCCTGCACCCAATTTGAAGTCTTAAAAACTATCGTGTGCCCGCGGCGAGAAAAGATTAGCTTCACTGCTTCGACCATATACCCGGGTTGAGCCGTGGAGTCACAAGCATAGGGGCACCAGGCGTCGGAGCGAATAGAGATGGTGTCTGCAAAGCTAGAATTAGGACAGATTGATGCGAGAATCAGAACGCTTGCCAAAAACAGAAGGCTATTTGCGATGGTCATATTTTTATCCCCCTCAGGGGGCCTGGATTAGTTGTCTTGTGACATTATTCCAACCGCAAAGATAGACCTTGCGGAGTTGTAATAGTCCAAACTAAAATTCTAGCTTTCGTTCGAAATGACAAGTGTAGCCGCTGGGATTTTTTTGTAAATAGTTCTGATGAAACTCCTCGGCCCTCCAAAACTGTTTAGCTTCAACGACAGTTGTGACAATGGGCTTTTTCCAATCTCCCGATTTATCAACTCTGACAATGACTTTTTCGGCAGTGTCTTTTTGCTGTGGAGACGTATAGAAAATCGTGCTGCGGTACTGGGTGCCCCTGTCGTTGCCCTGTTGATTGAGGGTCGTGGGATCGTGAAGTTTAAAGAAACGCAAAAGTAAATCTTCAAATTGGAGCTTTGTCGGATCGAAAACAATCTTCACGGTTTCGGCATGATTCGAAGCGCCGAGTTTTACAATTTCATAAGTGGCATTTTTAGTGTCACCACCCATATAGCCGACATCCGTTTCAACGACACCAGGGATCTTTTTAAGCAGTTCTTCCACGCCCCAAAAGCAGCCGCCGGCAAGATAGGCTGTTTCATTATTTGAAGAAGTCATTTTTTCTCCTTTGGCAAAAGCTGCAGAAATAGAAAGCATCGAAATAATAAGAAGTATGGTTTTTTTCATGCTTCCATTTTAACGTGAAAGCGGTCTCTTTAACAGCTCCTAGATTTTAACCACTGCCGGAGCCGGACCGGATCCCCCACCAGTTGCCGACGAAAAAGTCAGTATATCACCAGCTGTGAACTTCTCAAAGCCCACCATTGGCAGGGTTCGCGCAACGTCGCCTCGGCAGACGCTAATTTCGCTGGGGTCACCATGGCTGCATTGGCGCGCTAGGCGCGGGCGATGCAAAGTGAGATCCGTCAGCCAACGAACTTCTAAATCTTTAAGTATTTGAACTTGGAAAGTCAGACCTCGACCTCCTGCAAATTGCCCGAGACCGCCTTGAGACTCGCGTTCTGCGATACGATTTACTCGCACTGGAAAACTACGTTCGAGTTGCTCAATTGATAAAGCACTGATATTTCCCGCCTGACCCGCTTGTCCTTGGTAGCCAGAGGTCCCTCCGAAAATTTGAAAGGACTGAAAGTTCTCGGGGCCTTTGAGCTCAATTTGCACAGGACAATGGCTGGAAAGAGCTGTTTGAGCCTTTCCATGAATGTGAGACAGGGCCAGCTCAATGGAACTCAAGATAGCTGCCGTGCCCGAAGTCATGCCCTTAAGAGTTGGCGCCGGATACTTTGCGAGTAGCCAGCAACCGGAAGGCTTTGTGATTTGCAAAAGCGACAAGGTGCCAGCATTCACAAAATCTTGAAAGCCATAGTACTTGGCCATGGTGTGAAAACAAATAGAAGCTGCCGCGGATTCAGTCAAATGCACAGTTTTTGCTGCAGTCGATCCACTGAAGTCCATAAAGATGCGCTTGTCTCGAAGGTCCAAATTTAAACGCAAGAGTTCGCCGCTGTCTAAGACAACATCGACCCGGGTTTCCCCATAGGGTCTGTCGGAAATCATTTTTTCAGCGGTCTTTTTGGAAAGCTGCCAATAGTCTTCTATTAATTCCGAGGTGACCGAAAGTCCGGAAACCTCAATGGCTTCAACAAACTTTTGAATTTGTCCGGCTAAATGTTCGCACTGGGTTTTAATCCAAGTTACAAATTCAGGAGGCGACAAGGGATGGGCCCCAATTGCTCCTAGAATCATGT
>JBBKWD010000028.1:0-6176 GCA_037968775.1 Bdellovibrio sp. | reverse complement strand
AGTGAACTCAATGCGGTTAGCTCCTTCTGGGAATCCTCCGTCGATCAGATCCTGGTTCTTTTTTCTGACTTCGAGATTAAGTCGAACTACAAAATTCCGGATCTACTGCGCCTGTCGGGTCTTGAATCAGAGGCCACCCAAGCAGCCTATAAAAACTATGTCGCTGCCTATAAAATCGCTGCAGCTCGATCGCTGGCTATTTCCCATTCAAAGTCGAAGCTCCTAAATGAACTTAAATCTCAAAATTTTATTTTGCTTCGAGACGCCGGGGGACTCCGATCCTCACTCATCCGGCGCTGCGACAGCCTCACGAATTGTGAGCGGCCTCGCGGCCTGAACTCTAAAAATTTGGCTAATATCATCCGCGAAATACGGGTGCTCCCATTACGTTTTGCCGCCGGTGGCTTGACGAAGTGGCTCGAAGTCCGTGCGAAACTCAGTTCCGGCTTGGACGGCTGGCTGGACATAGGACGGCAAATCTTTGTACTCTTAATTCTTCTCTCAATTCCGTTTTTGCTTTCAAAGGTACTACATTGGATTTCTGTCCAACTCGATGTCTTAAGACGGAATTTGTTGTCGAAGTCGATGCTCGACTATAAAAAACGAACCAACTATGCCTTTTGGATCGCTCGGCTAAACCCCTTCGTTCCCTCTGTTGGCATGATCCTTAGTATTCACTTTGCCCGCACCTTAGTTGAAACAACTGTTGTAAAAGAGCTTTCGACACTATTGTTCTATTTTGAGCTCTATTATATCTATCGTGCGACCAACCTCTTGCTAAAGATCCTTCTCGAAATAGTTTTTGCCACAGATTCAGTTGACAAGCTCAAAGAGCAAAAAAATCAAATAGAAAAATCAGCTAAACGAATCTCGCGTTTAATTTTCATTGAATACGCCCTTCTCTATCTAATTCAAGATACCGTTCGCAGAGCTCTCGTTTACAACTTGGTTTCAAGCCTTGTTTTTTGGATCAACTTTGCCTTTGTATTTCTTGAAGCACGCAGGTGGCAGGAAGAAGTTCAACGCTCCTTTGCGTATAGGTTCCCGCAGGTTTGGTCTAAGATAGAACGCTATTACCAAGTACATATTGGTCACTTTATACTGCCGCCTTTCTTGTTTTTAACGGTCGTCGTCAATGACTTTGTGAGCTTTATCGCCTCCCACTTGATTCGGCTAGATTTCGTCAAGCGTCTTTTGTCGGAGGTTTTAAAGCGCCAGTTGGCTCGGGCTGAAAAAGAATCAGTGACCTATAATAAGCCTCCGGCAGGTTACCTTTCTGTGTTCGATTACTATCTGCCGGCAGAAGACCAATTTTTTATTAGCAGAGAAAACTCGATCGTTCAGACTGCCAAAGAACTAGCAAAGACCTGGGGCCGTGGCGAAAAGACCGATGATCTCCTAGTGATTATCGGGAATAGAGGCATGGGTAAAACCACCACACTGGATAAGGTCTATCAAGATACCGAGACCTCAGGTCGCAAGGTACAAGCCAAAGTTCCTCATAAAACACTGACGGAGGAAGCTCTTTTCCAGTGGTTCTCGATTCTCCTTGAAACCCCCATCGACAGCGTTGCTGCCTTTAAGACCTATAATGACTCGCTGAAAAAGCCTACGCTTCTATTCATAGATGATATTCAAAATTTCTTTATCGGCACCATCGCTGGTTTTGATGCTTATAAAATATTTATTGAGATCATCAACTTAGACACTAAGAATATTTTCTGGTGTCTGACGGTTAATTCACGTTCGTGGGCTTACTTAAAAGGTGTTTTCGGGAAAGAGCATTTTTATGGGCAAGTTCTTGAATTGACTCCTTGGCGTGACTACGAAATTCAGCGGCTTATTTTAGCTCGACATGAGTTTACCAAATTTAGCCGAGACTTCGACAAATCAATTCGCGCCTATGGTGCCGGCGACTCAGTGGGGCAACAGTCTGAAGCCCAGTTTTTCCGTTTACTCTGGGGCCAATCTCGCGGCAATCCCCGCTCGGCATTGATGTATTGGATTTCTGCTATTTCATCACCTGCCGAAGAGAAAATTCATGTCGGCATTCCCACCTTTGTGAGCTCCAGCCTTGTGAGTACCATGAGTGATGAGGCTCTGTTTTTACTTGCAGCCCTAGCTCGACACGAAAGCTTGACTCATGCCGAGCTGCACACGACAACAGGCATTGAACATACCGTCATTCGCAAGTGTCTTAAAGAGGCTCATGATAAAAAGCTTGTTTGGTCAGATGAGGCCGGATGCATTCGTATTTCTTCAATGGCTCAATACGTGATCGATTACTATTTGATCGGAAAGAACTTCCTGTATGAATGAACAAGATCTTGGAAATGTAGGCAGTGTTGTTGAAGTACTCAGCTTTACAAAGGTCACTGTTTTACTTATTGGCATCGTTCTTTTAGGTGTCGCTGTTAAGTTTGTGAGTTCCATCGGGAACAAGATGCATGGTAAAATTCCTTCGCGACGACTGCTGATTGCTCAGATTGTAACGACGGCGTCTTTTGCCATTTATATTCTAGGCGGTACCTATTTGTTTTACGGAGTGATTCAACCTCCGAGAGCCTTGCTTCTAGCCGTCAGCGGTACCTTGGCGGTGGCTTTAGGTTTATCTCTCAAAGACCTCATTGCCTCTGTGGTAGCTGGAGTGATCCTATTGTTCGACCGTCCCTTTCAGGTTGGCGATCGCGTTTCTTTCGAAGGCACCTATGGCGAGATCACTACCATTGGACTGAGGGCCGTACGCCTAGTGACCTTGGATGACTCGGTTATCACCATACCAAATAGTAAATTCATCACGGACCTGGTGTCTTCCGGAAATTTTGGCGCGCTGGATATGATGATTGAAATTAATTTTCATCTGGACCTGGCTTCGGACCTTCGAACTGCGCGAAAACTACTTTACGAAACTGCCGTTACAAGCCGCTATGTCTTCCTGAAGAAACCGGTGTCGATCGTCTTTACAGAGATGGAATTTGCCAAGCGCCCAGCGATGCAAGTTCGCGTAAAATGCTATGTCATTGATGTGCGCTTTGAAAAAGCTCTTCAAACAGACATTTTAATACGTGGTAACGAGGCGCTTGTGGAGGCCGGTATTTCACGCCCCTCACTTTTAGTCTTCAATCAGGAAAATCCCTTGTCTATGAGCGCTCCTGAAACCGCGGCCTCACTCTAGCTCTGAATATCGATTGCGACAGACTCTACATTAATAGAGAGTCTGTCGTTTGGTTTGAAAATAATCTTAGGTAACGACCCGAATTATAAAAAAAGCCATGATGCTTGTTACTACCAAAAAGACGCCCATAGTGTTGTGCTCTTTGTTCGAATATTTTTCCATTTCAACTCCTTAAGAATACGTACCGCTTAGTTTCATTATACCGGTTTAGAAGGTCGTCGAAACGAAAAACCCCAGAAGTCTAAAAATGCAGCGAAAGAGATTCTCGTTTTAATATGACAAAGAGAGTTATTGTTTTTATTCAGCTCTGAGTGGGTCAGAAACGGACGTGTTTGAAAAAGGACTTTTAATATTTAGTTAGCTTCCTGATTCCCCTTCTCGAATGAAAATTGGGCCCAAGCAGGTCTTTCCAACTTAAGTTTAGACTCTATTTTTTGGCTTTTTGTTGAGGACTTTCCAGAGCTTCGGAGGCCCCGCAAAAAGGCTTCACCCGCCTTCCCAAATCCGCTATAGTCGGGGCTATGAAAAAGACTATTTTAAGCGGCAGCACTGTTACTGGGGACCTCACTCTTGGCAATTATATTGGGGCAATAAACAACTGGACCAAGATGCAAGATGAGTACGATTGCCTGTATTTCTTGGCAGACCTTCATGCCCTGACAGTGTTTCAAGACCCTGACGTGTTAAAAAACCGCATCTATAGTTTTTATGCTCAGTACTTAGCTTTGGGATTGGACCCGCAAAAGAACATTATCTTTGCACAGTCTCAGGTTCATGAGCACACAGAGCTTTCTTGGATTTTGACCTGCATGACCCCGATGGGTTATTTGAACCGCATGACGCAGTTTAAAGAAAAATCTGAAAAAAATGTGAAGAATATCAACGCCGGTCTTTACACCTACCCCGTTCTGATGGCGGCGGATATTTTATTGTATCAAGCAGACATGGTTCCGGTTGGTGAGGATCAGCGTCAGCATTTGGAGCTCTGCCGTGACATCGTGGGCTTTATGGATAACCGCTATGGCAAGGGGCTTTTCAAGCTGCCAGAGGCCCACATCAGTAAAGTAGGGGCGCGTGTGATGTCCTTGCAAGACCCCACTAAGAAAATGTCAAAATCTGACGAGAACGATAAAAACTTTGTCTCGATTATTGATGATGCCAAAAAAATTGAGAAAAAAATCAAATCGGCAGCAACGGATTCCGATACGGAAATTCGTTATGATGTTGAGAATAAAGCCGGGGTTTCAAATTTGTTAATGATCTATTCAGTTTTAAGCGGAAAGACGATCTCTGAACTTGAAAATGCTTATATCGGCAAGATGTATGGTCACTTGAAGGTAGACCTAGCCGAAGTTGTTGTTGAAACCCTTCGTCCTGTTCGCGAAAAGTATGACGACCTTATGAAGAATAAGGACCACTTGGATCAGTTGATGACTCAAGGGGCTGAGAGAGCCCAGGCGCGGGCTCGAGTGACCCTGGAGAAGGTTTATAAGACTGTTGGGTTGATTCCGCGGAAGTAGGGTTTCTTCTTAAATTCAGCAGAGACAATTTTGCGGGCTTCCACCGTCCATGAGTAAGCTGTAAGACCGCCATCGTGGCGGTCTTGGTAAAGTATTTTGGTCTTTCCACTGAATCGCTATCTTGATCTCATCGATTCAAATCCAAACTCCGAATTAATCGAATTCAAAACAATCCGATCGAAACCCAATTTCTTTCGGACCTTATAGGCGGGCGTTGTTTTAATGGCGTCCTCGATCGATGCCCCTTTTGCAAGGGCGGTTTTAACGATTTTTTCATTCGTATCTAAAAGGGCGCGGGTGTGAATCACCCTAGTTTCGGGATATCGTGAAAGGGCCAAGGCTATCAGTGTTTCAGAGATACCGATTTCTTTCACGACGGCTTCCATCCATACGATGTTGAGTTTTTTTTCATTCGCAACATAGCGATAGTTGAGTTCTCCCAAAAGCTCGCCGGACCTAGGATCAAAGAGTTCAAGAAAGTAGAGGCCACTTTCGCTCTGACTGGCTTTGAGTTCAACTTTTCCGCCAAAGCGATCTTCCAATTTTTCAAGCGTTTGATTTGGGTCTATCTGTAGAGCAGGCGTCTCATTTTGAGACGTGAAGAGGCTCTCGCAACGGGGGGCGGATTCGGCCGCTGCCCAAATGGGCGCGCTGATGAATAGTACTATGACAGCTAAAGCTGTTGAGAGAGGCCTCAAGAGTGATTCTTGCTTCATGGAATCATGTAAAGCAGGAACTGGGCCGGAGAGTTGGTGTTTACTTCTGAAGACAGCTGCACTGTTGGATCGAGTTTTCCCGACTATCCGTGGCCTATCGTGAACCTCAGATCGGGTCTAATTTTTCTTTCCTGGATTTCAATGTGATTTCTATTTAAGAGAAGTCAGGTCGTAGCCTTTTGGAATTTGAGTTTTGAGTTTTTCAATAACTTGAGAGCGCTCTAGCAACTCCTGTGTTCCTGTGCTGAGGTCCTTGCAAGTGACTTTTTTCTCAGTGACTTCTGTCTCTCCTAAAATTAGTGCAAAGCGAGCACTCAGTTTGTCAGCTTTCTGAAATTTCTTTCCGAGTTTTCCGTTCAGTATATTTTCAACTCGGAAGCCTTGAGTGCGTAATTCGTGCGCAAGGCTAACACTCTCAAGTTCTCCAACTTCATCGGCGCCGAGAATCGCAATCAACGGTTTTTTAGCAGGAACTTTTTCTGCATTAATTAAATCAACCAAGCGATCAATACCCGCAGCCCAGCCGACTCCAGGAGTACGTGGGCCGCCCATCATTTCAATAAGGCCGTCATAGCGCCCACCGGCCAATACGGTACCTTGGGCTCCCAACTTGGAAGTCGTGAACTCAAAAACAGTGTGGCAATAGTAATCCAAACCACGCACGAGGTGAGGATTGATTTTGTAGGGGATGCCTAGTTTTTCAATGGCTGCAATGACCTTCGCGAAAAACTCTTTAGAGCTAGAATTCAGGGAGTCTTCTAGTTT
>JBBKWD010000027.1:0-3322 GCA_037968775.1 Bdellovibrio sp. | reverse complement strand
GGTTCTGTCACTGTTGAAAAAGACGAAGAACCTTTCAATACCAATTTCGAAAAAATTCCAAACTTAAAACCGGCCTTTGAAAAAACAGGTACGATCACTGCGGCAAATGCTTCGAAACTAAATGACGGCGGCGCTGCTCACGTTTTGATGTCTGAAACGGAAGCCACAAAACGTGGTCTGAAACCGCTTGCCAAAATTGTGGCCCACGGAACTTTCGCACATGAACCGAAATACTTTACCACTGCTCCTGTTGGCGCCATCAAAAAAGCTTTGGCAAAAGCCAATCTAAAGGTGGGCGATATCGATCTTTGGGAAATCAATGAGGCCTTTGCCGTTGTCACCCAGGTGGCGATGAAAGAACTCGAAATCCCAGCTGAAAAAGTAAATGTTCACGGGGGCGCGATTGCTATCGGTCATCCTATCGGCGCGTCTGGCGCCCGCATCTTTGCCACTTTGGTTCACGCCCTGCACACGCACAATAAACGCTATGGTTTGGCTACTTTGTGTATTGGTGGCGGCGAAGCTGTCGCTGTGATCATCGAAAAACTTTAAGTAGGAGCCCACATGAGTAAGAAAGTTTTTAAAGATGCTAAAAGCGCTCTCTTTGACGTCAAAGACGACATGACTTTGATTCTCGGGGGCTTTGGCCTCTGTGGAATCCCAGAGAATGCCATCGCTGCGTTGAATGAAATGGGTGTTAAGAATCTGACCTGCGTTTCCAATAATGCAGGCGTCGATGAGTTTGGCCTAGGCCTTTTGCTGCAAAAACGTCAGATTAAAAAAATGCTTTCTTCTTACGTGGGCGAAAATGCTCTCTTTGAAAAACTCTATATGAGTGGTGAACTTGAAATTGAGTTTTGTCCGCAAGGCACCCTGGCTGAACGTATGCGCGCCGGCGGAGCTGGCATTGCTGGCTTTTACACTCCCACAGGAGTCGGGACTTTGATCGCTAAGGATAAAGAGATCAAAAACTTTGATGGTCGAGACTATGTCCTTGAACGTGGAATTAAGGGCGACTTTGCTTTTGTTAAAGCCTGGAAAGGCGACAAGTTCGGCAATCTTATATACCGAAAAACGTCGCGTAATTTTAATCCAATGGCGGCCACCGCTGGTAAAATCACCGTGGCAGAAGTTGAAGAGCTAGTTGAAGTTGGCGACTTAGATCCAGACCAAGTACATACACCGGGCGTGTATGTACAACGCATTTTTCAAGGTGCGAATTATGAAAAACGCATCGAACAACGAACAGTTCAGAAGACTTAGGGGTTTTTATGCCATTAACACGTGAACAAATCGCTAAACGCATAGCCCAAGAAGTCGAAGATGGCTATTGTGTAAATTTAGGAATTGGAATTCCAACCTTGGTTGCCAATTACATTCCAAACAACAAATCCGTTATGTTACAGAGTGAGAACGGTCTTTTAGGTATGGGTGCTTTTCCAAAAGAAGCGGATATCGATGCCGATCTGATCAATGCCGGAAAACAAACCGTAACGGCTGTCCCTGGTTCGAGTTTTTTTTCCAGTGCTGATAGCTTTGCCATGATCCGTGGAGGCCATATTGACCTGACGGTCCTAGGCGCGATGGAAGTCGACGAACAAGGCAGCATTGCGAACTGGATGGTTCCAGGAAAAATGATCAAAGGCATGGGAGGTGCTATGGATCTCGTGGCCGGCGCCAAGAATGTCATCGTAGCCATGCAACACACGGACAAAGAAGGCAACTCCAAGCTACGAAAAGCCTGCACTCTGCCTTTAACTGGGATTAAATGTATCAAAAAAATTGTCAGTGACTACGGAGTTATTGAGATAACTGCCCAAGGTTTTGTCTTAAAAGAATACGCTCCAGATTTAACCCCAGAGAAAGTTTTAGCAGCTACGGAAGGCAAAATGACCATTGCGCCTGACTGCCATGCCATGAAACTTTAAGACATCTTTTAAATTCACATTTTTAGTCTAGCTATATTGCCCAGCCTCCTTTTTACAGAGATAATAAGTCTTCTTTTATGAAAGTGAGCTGGATGTGGCTGAGGCAAGAAAAGTAGCAAAAGACACTTATCTTTTTCGGGAAGGCGATGCACCCGACGCGATGTATATCATCAAAACAGGTGCTTTCGCGATTACCAAAACAAAAGGCAATTCTGAAATCGTCCTAGCTGAAATTTCTGCCGGAGCTATGGTGGGCGAAATGGCCCTTTTCGACAAGAAGCCTCGCAGCGCCAATGTTAAAGCAACAAAAGATGCGGAAGTAATTTCCCTCCCCTATGATTCACTGGCAAACCAAATGGAACAACTCCCCGTTTGGGTTCGCGCTATCATGAAAACATTGAATGAAAATTTGCGTGAGGCCAACAAGAAAATAAAAATCCTTGAAAGCACCACCCAAGATGAAGAGCGTTTTCCACCGCATATAGTGAATAAATATATTTCCATCATCAATTTAGTTGGCCATCGTTATGGCAAGCCTGAAGAAAACACTTTGAATTTTTCTTCTGCTTTACTTCGAAACTATACGATTCAAATTTTCCAAGAAGCGACGAATAAGATGCAAACCGTGGTCGGAGCGCTTGTTGACCTTGAATATCTCAAACAAGAAGATCGTGGTGATGGCACTCAAAAAATCACCAACCTAAAGCCGAACGAGCTCTTTGCTTTTGTCGACTGGTACAACGAGTGGTTGTTTAAGCAGGAAAAGGATCGCCTCCCCCCCCTCTCCGAGGCTGAAGTTAAAATTCTCAACGGCATAATATACTTTGCGAACAAACTTGAAGCTGATGCCAAAGGATTTAAGAAACTCAGCCTGAACGACGTTCAAAATGACTCCATGAAAGAAACCGGCGGCCTTATTCGTTTGGATGACGTGAATTCACTTATCGAAAAGAAATATTTGCCCGAGAAGATTATGGATGAGCAAGGGCTCTATTTGATGTTGGCTATTGATGACGTTGCTCCGTTGGCACGCAATTGGAATATTGTGAACGACCTTAAAAAGAAGCTTCGTTAGTTCTGCAAAAAAGGTTTGGAATAATTCGTTTTTGATTGCTCGCGAGGCGTGGGGCTGCAAGGTTGGTTGCGACTCCGTTTTCGTGTTGGCTTGGTGTTTTAATTGAAGTCCACTGCTCGAACGGCAGTTCTGAGAGGGTACTCTCAGGACTCTATGGCACCTTGGGATCTGGTGCAAAAAAATACTTTGCTCTGAGGCGCATCGTGCGCCTCAGAAAGGAGAAATTTCAAATCTAGTTGAAAGTTGAGGGAGCCCGCCTTTCGTGGAATGATTTCCACTGCTTAACAAAAAGAAAGGCATCCCTCATGAAAAGAAATAC
>JBBKWD010000026.1:0-2939 GCA_037968775.1 Bdellovibrio sp. | reverse complement strand
GGACATTAAGTCGGTCATAGGCAAGCTGTTGCAACGATTTTAGAGCGCTGTCGGCAGCGCCACCGCGATGCTTGGACTTGTGACTGCCTCTAGGCACCTTCTTGGCTAACTTATTTGATTTTCTTTCGCCCAAAGGGGTGTCTTTCATTTGGCACTCTTTGTCGTCTTTTTAGTTGGTTTTTTTTGAACTTTTTTTCTGACTTTTTTGGGATTCTCATCAAGCGTCACTCCGCCGTTCTTGATCCACATTTTATGTCGTCCATCTGCGTGCGAGGTGTTTCGTAATTTATAAATTTCCAAGAACCGCTCGCGCCTATAACCTTGCTCCGAAGAGGTGAGCAAGATGATCCCATCCACAACGGTTTCCTCCACACCAAAACGGCTGATTTTATCAGTACCGTATGGAATGTCGGTCGCAAAAAATCCAATACCTTGAACCATTTGAACAAGAGTCGCCAGTTGGAATATTTTTTCTCGCACAGCTTGAGGATCTTTAATTTTATGAACGAAGACCGAGGCGGAGTCCACCGCAATACGTTTTGCCCCCAGCTTATCAATTCGGTCTTTCATCATTAGCAGATGTTTTTCAACCTGAATCTCCGTCTGCGGAATGTAAACAATTTCAATATTTCCTTTTTTAACTTGTTCATCGATATCCCAGCCCATATGCCGGGCACAGGTCATAAGACGCTCGGTCGCTTCTTCGAAAGAAAAGAAAATACCTTTTTCATTAAATTCTTTTGCGCCCCGATAGACGAACTCTAAAGAAAGAAGTGTCTTTCCGGTCCCCGCCACACCAGAGATCAGCAAACTGGATCCATAGGGAACTCCGTCCTCAATGAGACTGTCTAGGCTGGCGATTCCGAGCTTAGCTCGGAGCGGACCCTTGTTCGCGAGCATTCTGTCGGACCCCGGAACTCGACGAATGGTCACGCGAGGAGCGTAAATCTCAATTCCTGAGCCGGCGATCGTAAAAGTATGTTCATCACGACTGTGATCCGTGCCGCGCATTTTAATAACTTGTATGAAGCGTTGCTCTTCACCCGCCAAGGCATAGTGTTTCAACGATATCACGCCATCGACGATTGAAAAAAGAGGATTCGATTCGATATCCTGAGGAGTAAACTCACCTAAGAGCAGGGCCGTACATTCCCAACCCATCAGATTGATCGCAACTTCATAAGTGAACTTACGCAGCTCTTCCCGAGATTTCGCAAGATCCTCAAAAACCTTAAAGCTGTCGACGACCACAAAAGAGGGCTTCACCCGTTTCACATGTGCCATAAGAAGGTTAATGGCTTTTTCTAACCCCTCGGCCCTGAGTATGTCGCCTAAATCAATAAACTCGATGCTTCCATCATCCAGTTTTTTCTGATCGAAAAAATCAAATTGCTTCACATAGCGCAAGGTTTTGGCCGTGGGCTCTGACAAGGTTTGAAAAAAGAGAGCGCGGTTTGTGGGCGACGCATTTTTAAATGCGATCTGTTGTGACAAGATTGTTTTGCCCGAGCCAGGAGTCCCTGCGAACACAGTCAGGGTCCCCATCGGCAATCCCCCGGAAAGAATTTCGTCGAGATTGCGAACCCCTGATGCAAGCCGGGTGCCTTTTGCTGGTGTGTTTTTTGGGGTGATCATTTTTGCTCCCGTGTCTTCTTTTTTGCTGCGTTTATGGAGTGCAGAGTATGCGGTACCGTGACAAGCAGAGGACGCTCACTTGTGACGTCCATTAATTCCTTATGTAAGGGGCGGGTCAGAATATCTGCGGTGATATTTCCGAATACATTCAAGAGTTCAATGAGCAACTCTCGAAGGGCATTTTTCAATTCGTCTAAATTAACATTGGGACTATCAAAAAGATCATCAAACTCTAGGCATTCAGATCCGACTTTGAGCTGAACCAGAATCGGGAATTTCTCTTTGGTTTCATGAATGGCACGATCAACGACCACAAGCACCGTGACCCGACTTAAAGTAGAGAGGCTTCGTCGTTCAATCGCCTGAATCGCTTTTGCATAGAGCTGCGGGAGCTCGGCGGAAGAAACATTTTTAGCTCTTCGACTCTCCCATGCTTCCACTTGCTTCTTATGAGACTCGTTGCGATGAACAGTCATGCTTAGTTCCAATCCACCAAGTGGTCATTGTCGCCTTACTTATCTTCAAAAGTTGTTAGTTTCTATGAAGGCGTAAACTACGAGGGTTCTGAGAAAGAAAAAATCCATCACCTGAGTTCTAAATATAAATTTTCTGTCTCTTATCTTTATGTCACATAAATTCATTTGTATATACCTGAATCTTCGCATTTCCCAACAAGTGCCTAATTGCCTAAAGGCAACTTACCCCATACAAGCCGAGGGACTATCTGAATGGCTCAAGTCCTTTGTGACTGATATAGAGAACGGAGCTTTAGGACCGTTTTTTACGGCCTAACCTCTATGGATATCCTTAGAAGAAAGCAGAATCTTTTTGTCCATTACAGTTGTGGAATAGTCAGGTCTGGCGGAGGGCCACATCCTATCATGGGATCCGTTCGCTCCCATACCCTGGGGGAAAGCCGGTCATCGTGACCGGCTTGGCTTTTTGCGTTGTGACGTAAGAATAAAAGAGGGCCCATTCCATCTATCCGTGATGAATCCGTCATTATCTCTCCGCTGAGAAGCAATATCGTTCCTTTTTTTTAGCAAATCGCCGAGTACAGAACTTCGCCCTTGATTTGCTGCTCGTAGCTGGAATAACTCATTGGAGTCACAAGCATCATCGTTGACGGTGAATGGACGACCGGCACTTCAGAAAGAAGATCTCATGTGCATTGCTAGATATCTTTAATCCCTTGTTTGAGAGAAAAAATCTGAATTTTACGCACTGACATCCGGCCGAATGTAAATATAAATTTGTTCGAGAACGCTATCATCGGGTATGGTCCAAAACTCACGATTTAAAGA